>CAZQLF010000472.1:0-2967 GCA_964594035.1 uncultured Rhodospirillaceae bacterium
GCGGTCACCTTGAACCAGGTGTCGTTCAGCTTGCCCGGGACGGCGTCCGTCTTGACGCCGAAGGAGGGCATCGCCCAGGCGTGGATCACGTCCGTCGAGGTCTCTTGTACTTCGATCAGCGTATCGACCGGCACCACCACCGGATTGTCGGTGGTCAGAAGGCGAAGCTGGCCCGGCTTCAGGTCCTTTTCCTGCACCAGGTTGGCATCGAAGGTGAAGTTGCCATCGCTCGTGTATTCATAGGACCAGTACCACTGATGCCCGATCGCCTTGATGATCATGTCGGGCTTGGCGATGTCGCCTTCGAAGTACAGCAGCTTGAAGGAAGGGATGACGATCGATACCAGGATCAGGATCGGCACGACCGTCCAGACCACCTCGACAATCGTGTTGTGGGTCGTGCGGGAGGGAGTGGGGTTGGCGCGCTCGTTGTAGCGCACGATGACCCAAACCAGCAGGGCCAGCACGAAGACCGAAATAAATGCGATGGTCCAAAGCAGCTGCGTGTGAAAGCGCTCGATCTGTTCCATCACGGGGCTGGCTGCCGCCTGGAACCCGGTTTCCCAGGGCTGCGGCTCGTCGGCGTAGGCCCGACCGGTACCTAGGGCCACACCGATGAATGCGCCCAATGCTGCTCGGATGGCGAAAACTCTCGACAAGCCCATGTCCCTCCGTCCCTTTCCCGCCGCCGGCCGGCCGCTGGCCGTGGCCTTTCGCGGGACAAAAATCCGTTCGGCCGCTTGTGGCCGCGGGTCCCCGATATTACCTGCAAAGGCGCTGTTTTTTCGACGCCCGCGCCAATTGCGGCAGCGAAACTACACCGTGACACCATGCCCCACAAGCAGCAGCAAAAGGCCGTCTGACGGGCTCTATGCGACCATCTGTCGCAAGCTCTGCAGGCTGCCTATATGATTGCTGACAAAGGACGAATTGGAGTACCCGCGATGAACCCGCTCGCCAAAACCGACGATCTGTTTTTCACCAAAGCCGGACTCGACCGCAGCCGCGTCGAGGGCCTGACCGCCGACGCTCTCAAGGGTGCCGATGACGGCGAAATGTTCCTCGAATACAGCCAGTCCGAGGCCGTCAGCTTCGATGACGGAAAGCTGAAGAGCGCCAGCTTCGACACCAGCCAGGGTTTTGGTCTTCGGGCGATTTCCGGCGAATCGGCCGGCTTCGCCCATGCCAGCGAATTGACCGAGGAAGCGATGAGGCGGGCCGCCGGTACGGTGAAAGCTGTCCATCGCGGCCATGCCGGCAAGCTGGACGCCGCCCCTATCGGCACCAACCGCCACCTCTATACCGATGAGAATCCCCTGGGCAGCGTCGACTTCGCCGCCAAGACAGCGCTGCTGGCCGAAATCGACGCCTATGTCCGGGCCAAGGATCCTCGCGTACGCCAGGTGAGCGCCTCCATCAGCGGCAATTGGCAGGCCGTGCAGATCCTGCGCGGCGATGGTCATCGCGTGGCGGACATCCGTCCGCTGGTGCGCCTCAATGTCTCCGTGGTGGTGGAGGAGAACGGGCGCATGGAGAGCGGCGGCCATGGCGCGGGCGGCCGCACCAACTACGAGTTTTATCTCAAGCCCGCAACATGGAAGGCGGCCGCCGATGAGGCGCTGCGCCAGGCGCTGGTTAATCTCGCTTCCGTGCCGGCACCGGCGGGCGAGATGCAGGTTGTGCTGGGTCCCGGCTGGCCGGGAATCCTGCTGCACGAGGCGATCGGCCATGGCCTCGAAGGCGATTTCAACCGCAAGAAAACGAGCGCCTTCGCTGGCCTGATGGGCCAGCGCATCGCCGCCAAAGGTGTGACCGTGGTCGATGACGGCACGCTTGCCGACCGGCGCGGCTCCCTCACCATCGATGACGAGGGCACGCCTAGCCAGTGCACCACGCTGATCGAGGATGGGATTCTGGTGGGCTATCTGCAGGATCGCCAGAACGCGCGGTTGATGGGCATGAAGCCCACCGGCAACGGGAGGCGCCAGAGCTTCGGCCACCATCCGATGCCGCGCATGACCAATACCTACATGCTGGCGGGCGAACACGCCCCGCAGGAAATCATCGCCACGGTGAAGAAAGGCCTCTACGCCGTGAATTTCGGCGGGGGCCAGGTGGATATCACTTCGGGCAAATTCGTCTTCAGCGCGGCCGAAGCCTATCTGATCGAGGACGGCAAAGTCGGTCCCGCCGTCAAGGGTGCGACCCTGATCGGCAACGGGCCCGACGTGCTGACCAAGGTCGCCATGGTGGGCAACGACATGATGCTCGATCCCGGCATCGGCACCTGCGGCAAGGATGGCCAGGGCGTGCCGGTGGGTGTCGGCCAGCCCACGCTGCGCATCGACGGGCTGACCGTCGGCGGGACCGCCGCCTAGCTTGTCCGAACGGGGGATATCGATCCGCGCGCTGGCGGGCGTGGATGTCGAAGCCTATCGGACCATCAGGCTGGAGGCGTTGCGGCTGGAGCCCGATGCTTACGCCAGTTCCCTTGAAGAAGAGTCCGCCATGGCGCTCGAAACCTTCGAGGGGCGTCTGACGGGCAAGTTCGGCGGCACCACCTTTGGTGCGTTTGCCGGCGAGGAGATCGTCGGCACTGCGGGGGGCGTGCGCGAAGACCGGATGAAGACCCACCACAAGCTGCTGCTGGTCGGCGTCTATGTCAGGCCGGCCTGGCGGGGTCGCGGCCTCGGCGAGAAACTTGTCGGCCGTGTCCTGCAGCATGCCCGCGAGAGCGGCGACATCTCGGTGGTGCAGCTCAAGGTCGCCATCGACAATCGCCCGGCCTGCGCGCTCTACGAACGCATGGGCTTGCGGGTCTATGGCATCGAGCGCCGGGCGATCAAAGTCGGCGGGCGATACATCGACGAAGAGTTGCGCGCCATCGAATTGTGAGTCCTGATTGGTGCGGCGCAAGAGGACCATCGATGGCAATCACCACAGCACTGACCAAACTTCTCGGCATCC
>CAZQLF010000473.1:0-2962 GCA_964594035.1 uncultured Rhodospirillaceae bacterium
ACGAAAAGGCGGGCTGGGCCCTTGCGGACCGCGCCTACCATTGCGTCATGCAGTGCTTTGGCTAGCTGTGTCGAACTCGCAGCCGCCTCCTCGACTCACCTCATCATGTCAGACGGCCTCAACGAAACTTCGATGTTCCAGCCCGGCGGCATTTATCGCACCCGCGACCGGCGTGAGGCGCGCATCGAACGGGTTTCGCGGCAGGAGGGGTTGATCTCCGGCGAGGTGCAGATGCATGGGCCTTGCGTGTGGCGCCTCGATGGCCGCTATCGCGATGCGCCCTTCGGCGCGCCCGGGCCGCTGGATTTGATGCCGCCGGCGGATGGGCCCGGCGCAACCCCGCAATCGGCCTCGCTCAAGGAAGCGCTGGAAGGCAATAACCGCCTGTTTTGCTGCGACTAAAGAGGCGGCTGCCTGGCCGAGATGGTCAGGCGGCGCTTGCGTCCCGCGATAGCCCTGGCATATGTTGCGCCGCCCTCAAAGCCGCCGTAGCTCAGTGGTAGAGCGCACCCTTGGTAAGGGTGAGGTCGAGTGTTCAATCCACTCCGGCGGCACCATCAAACCCTCTGGAAAATTCGTGCGCGCAGCGCCCTCAGAGTACCTTGCGCAGCTGATCGACGGCTTCGCTGACGTCTGCCTTGGCCTCTGCGGCGACAGCATTGATCCTGCTGCGGTAAGCGAAGTAGAGGGCGGCGGCCGTCGCGGCAACGGCCCAGGCAAGAGCGGCATAAATCATGGCTTCGGCTCCTTCATTTGATTGTTCTGGAGTTGAGCAATCCGCGCCAAGCGCTCGCGGCAATCGGTGCCAGCCGAATGCAGGTCGACGATGTAAATGGCGACGTCTGCCTGGGTATAGGGCTCGGCCGGCGGTTCGGGGGCCGGCTGGCAGGTCAGCAGCTCCGCGGGGATCGCGAGCCGCTCAATTTGCACCTGCGTTTGCAGGCGCGCCTGACTGCACCCCGCCAGGAGTGCGCAACTCGTCAAGAGTGCGGGCAAGCACGGTAGCAACAGGGCCGTCATCGGCCGGCTTCGCATGGGCGATCTCCTGTTTCAGTTTGCTGGCATTGGCCAGGCGCGCCTGATCGGCGGCATGCTGGTCGGCCAGCGCTTTCAACACCGCGTCCTGATGCGCCTTGTAGTCGTCGAAGACCTTCAGGTTCTTCTGATTGACCGCCACGGCCTCATCGAGCTGACTTGCCAGCACAGCGTTCTCGGCAATGACGTGGCGGATGTAGAGGGCGCCGGCGATCAGCAGCGATAGCGCGATGCCGCCCGCGGTCAGTTTGGTCGCGAGGCTCGACAGTCCGAACATGCCTATCTCCCGATCTTGATGTTCTCGTACGACTTGATGCCGAGATAGCCGAGCACGATGGTCGCGCCGGTCGGCATGCCCAGCGCGAGCAGATCGCGCGCGATCGCTTCGGAGCCGAGCTTGAACATCTCGATGACAACACAGCCCATCAACACGCCAATCCCAATCAGGCTGCCGGCGATGATGCGGTGGCGCATCTTCCAGGCTTCCGGCGACACATCGACAGGCGCCGCTGCCGGGTCGCTCACGGCATCACGCCGGAGGTAATCGCCTTCGCCAGGCGCTCGGCCCGGTCCGGCACCTGCCTTGCCCAGAGGGAGGCCCGCATATCTGCTGCGGCATCCGCCCAGCGCTGCTCTTTCACCGCCTGCAGCGTGTTTCTGAAGCCTGCAAGCTCGCCCCAACCCATGTTGAAGCACATGTTCAGCAGCACGCGCTGGCGCACATCGTCAAGATTGCGCCACCAGGGAATGTTGGCGTCGAGTGCGCTCGCCTTTTCGTCGATGTCCCAATCGAGCAGCGCATCGATGATCGGATCGGGCAGCCTTCCGCCCATGCGCCGGTCGATCAGGTGGCCGACGCCGATGGTCCAATAGCCCATGCTGTCGGTATAGGCATAGGGCACACGAGCTTCATCGCGCGCCAGCTCGGCGCGCATGGCCGTGCGGTCAAAATCGTTCAATGCTTCCACCATCCGAAATGATCGGCCGCCCAGCCGAAGGCGCCCGCGGCCATCACCAGCAGCCCGCCAAGCCGGGTGGCGAACCAGAAAGCGCCGCGCCCCATGGCGGCCGCGGTGAGAAGCTGGTCCACCTTCTCTTCAAGCCGCGTCAGCGAGTCGAGGAGCTGGCGGCCCTTCCCATCGGCAACGGTCATGCGCTGCTCGAGCAACTCGACGCGCCGGTAAGGGTCCGGGGTCATGCGCCGAGAGCGATAGGGATACTAAGCGGCTTGACTGCGTCCGGATGAGCCTGCACCACATCTGCGATCACGGTGGTGTCAATGTCCGTCTTTGCCAGCACTCTCTTTTGCAAGAGCAGCGCGACGAGTTGTTCGTGGGACATCGGAAGAGAGGATGACCACGACGTTACCCCATCTCGTTCACAGACGTTGACGACAACGCTGTTTTGAACAATAGCATACTGCATGATCGGTCCTTTCTAATGCGGCCCGTCGCTCTCACCCTGTTGACAGAGTTCCGTCACCCTTTGTCAGAAGACCAAGAGACGCGCCTAAGTGCGCTCTTGCGTTCGGTGCACGGCCAGCCGTGGAGCCGGATGATCACGTTCCCGCGGCGATAGGCGGCGCTCGACCGCGCCGCCATCGACGACTTCTCCAGATATCATGATCGAGGTCAGATACGGCTTCGCGAGGTTGCCGCTTCGAACGCCATCACGTCTCTGGAGATGTTCGAGGCGTTCGAAGAAAGATGGGGCGACAGTGTTTCCATGCTCGCTACGGACTACTGCGACGCGCTGGAGGTGGTCGACGTTCACGTAGCGGGCGTCAAGTGCACCGTGGTATTTGGACCGGACCGTGATCCGCTGCAATTCATTTGCCACGGCATCGTGGTTCCGGCTTACGACGGCACAAAGATTCACCGGCCACTTTTGAGACTTTCCAGGGCGTTGGTTCTTCAGAGACTCGGAA
>CAZQLF010000474.1:0-2958 GCA_964594035.1 uncultured Rhodospirillaceae bacterium
GCGCCGACGAAGCCGTTGATGCAGTCCTTGCGCACCAGCGTCGTGTTGGGATCCTTTTCCAGCCACTGGAGCTCCGGCACCAGATGCTCTTCGCCCGTGCCGGCCTCGCAATGGGGCGGGTAGGGCGGCTCGGCCTTGCCCGGAATGTGGGTATCGAGGAAGGCGAAGATCGGCCAGTGGCGTTTGGTGAATTCGCGGGCCAGGCGGTCGGTCTCCTGCACCATGCGGGTCACCTGTTCGTTCTCGACCGGCGGGGCGAGGTAGCCCGCGCCGACGGTAGCGAAGCCGTTGACCTCGTCGACGATGACCAGCCCCACGCCTTTTTGCGAAAGCTTGAGGTCGGAGAGCTTGATCGGCATGACGTGACCGAGCGCCGCCAGGATGGTCTCGCTGTCATTCATGGTTTTGCTCCAAATTCATGGCCTTGCCGCCCGGCAATCATGCGATACCTGCCTGCCTTCGGACAAGGCTGAGCCGCTGATTTGCAAGGAAAATCGGCCGCCATGGTGTGGCGAATTGGCTCCTGCAATTTGCCGATTGCTGTGCTAAGCCAACCGGATGGACAAGTTAAGCGACCAGGTTCGCGGAGCCGATGCGATGAACGATATGTCGAAACCCGCCGCGGTAAAGATGCCGATACCGTTCGTCGATCTGCAGGCCCAGCGCCGGCGTATCGGCTCCCGGCTCGATGAGAGCATGCAGCGGGTGCTGGCTCACGGCCAGTTCATCATGGGGCCGGAGGTAGGCCAGCTCGAGCGGGCGCTGTCGGAGCTGAGCGGTGCTCCGCATGTCATCGCCTGTGCCAACGGTACCGATGCCATCGTGCTGGCGCTGAAGGCGCTTGGCCTGGGGGCGGGCGATGCGGTGATCGTGCCGGGGTTCACCTTCTCTGCCTCCGCGGAGGCGGTGGTCATCGTCGGTGCATCGCCGGTTTTCTGCGACGTTCTGACGGATAGCTGCAACATCGATCCGCGCAGTTTGTCGGCCGCCATCGCCACGGCCAAGGCTGCCGGTCTGAAACCGCGCGCGGTGATGCCGGTCGATCTGTTCGGTTTTCCTGCCGACTATCTGGCCATCGAGGCCATCGCGGCGAAGCACGCGCTCGCCATCGTCGCCGATGCGGCCCAGAGCTTCGGTGCGGCGCTACGCGATCGCCAGGTCGGGACTTTCGGTGACATCGCCACCACCAGTTTCTTTCCCTCCAAGCCGCTGGGCTGCTATGGCGATGGCGGCGCGGTGTTCACCGCAAATGCGCAGACGGCAGCCCTGCTGCGCTCGCTGCGTTCGCACGGCGAAGGCCAGCATCGCTACGACAATGTCAGGGTCGGCATCAATTCGCGCCTCGACAGCCTGCAGGCCGCCGTCCTTCTGGCGAAGCTCGGCGTCTTCAAGGAGGAGATCGAACTGCGCCAGCATGTGGCGCTGCGCTACAACGCTGGCCTGGCCGATGTCGTCGAGGTGCCGCTGGTCGACAACGCGACAAGCTCGGTCTGGGCCCAGTACACGATCAAGCTCGACAATCGCGACGCGGTCGCCACAGCGCTGAAGCAGGCCGGCGTGCCGACGGCGATCTATTATCCGCGCAGCCTGCATGAGCAGCCCGCCTATGCCGGCTATCCCGTGGTCGATGGCGGCTTGCCGGTGGCCGAAATGCTTGCCAGGCGCGTGTTGAGCCTGCCGTTCCACCCCTATCTGGATGGCCCAACGCAAGACTACATCATCGACCAACTGCGCGCGGCGCTGGCGAGGCTCTGAGCCGGCGCCGCCGGGGTCAAGGCAGATCGCCCAGCTACTGCTCCGGCGTTCCTAGCCTCGTGGGAAAGCCGCACATCTCACAGCCCGTCGGATGCGGGTAGGCGACCGGCTGGACCGAAACAAAGGTCGGCTCCGTGAACTGCGGATCGCTGGCGGTCGAAACACCGCCCACGCCACCCGGCGCACAGGCTGCGAGGAAAGGCAGGATGAGCGCCGCCACGAGAGCCAGCGGGATATAGCGCATGGCTAACCTCCTGGGCGGGACGTCTCGTGGTCCCGCCCCCTGGCAACTCTTGCCCGCTTAGTAGCAGGGCGCAGGACCAGCGTTGACCTGGCTCGGGCTCGTCAGAGCACCGGTCGCACCGCCGGCCACGGCACCGGCCGCAGCACCCAGCAGCGGATTACCGCCGATCGCACCCAGCACCGCACCACCCGCAGCACCCAGGCCCGCGCCGGTCACGGCACGGCAGCCGGGCGTCTGACCGCAGGCGGAAAGCGCCAGCAAGCTAACGGCGACGATTGGAAGCACAAATCTGTTGCGCATGACCTTTCCCTCTCTGATCGATACGGTCGGTAGGTAAATCCAGAGGGGGCAAAATGGTTCCAGAACGCACACCAACTGCGCCGCAGGCACCAGCGCCGCGTAGCCGCAAACGGTCTAACGTCGTTAGACTCTTGAGCTTTCCACGAGCCACACGGCGCCGGGAAGCGCCACGGCGCCGGCGTTGAAATGTGGCACCAATACGGCACGAACCGCTGTTCTTGCTGCTGCCACGATGGACTCCGGCTGTTCCTTCAGCGCACGGCTGGCAGCGCCCATCGATGTCGCCTGCTCGGTCGCCTCATCGAGGCTCGCCCCAAGCAGCATCGCAACATCGAAGCGCGTTATGCCGGGGGCGGCGAATCCGGAAGCCGTCAAGATCCTGGTTACCTTTTCTTGACTCCCGAAGGCAAATGGTCCCCGATCGTCCGGGCCCTGCGGGCCGCGCCGGTGTTCAAGACTTTCCGGGGATAATCGCTCAGGAATTGTCCAAGCCCCTCCACCGCGAAGTTGAGGATGAACTTGCACGGTCCCAGGAAGACGACCAGCGCCAGAAAGCCGATCAAGAACGCCGTATTGACGTTCGCTACCCAGCGAATGCCCTTGGTCACGCCGCTGATCGCGGCGGCGACCGAGGTGGCCATGATCGCAGCGATTATTAC
>CAZQLF010000475.1:0-2947 GCA_964594035.1 uncultured Rhodospirillaceae bacterium
CTGTTCCGTCTGCTCGCGCATGCGTGCGGGCAGGCTTTCGCCGCGTGCATCGTCGAAACCTGCCGTGTCGATCACCCCAAAAGCAAGATCGCCGATGTGGGCCTGCCCTTGTCGGCGGTCGCGGGTCACGCCCGGCGTGTCATCGACGATGGCGAGGCGCTTGCCCACCAGGCGATTGAACAGGGTCGACTTGCCGACATTCGGCCGGCCGACGATGGCAGCGGTAAACGGCATGGCGGCCGCAGCCTAACGCAGAGCGATCAGGTCGGCGTTATCGGAAAGAATATAGACGGTGCCCCGCGCCACGATGGGCGGCAGATGGGTTTCCGATGGCAGATCGATCTGGCCCAG
Source organism: uncultured Rhodospirillaceae bacterium (assembly GCA_964594035.1). Taxonomy (GTDB): domain Bacteria; phylum Pseudomonadota; class Alphaproteobacteria; order Dongiales; family Dongiaceae; genus DASXQK01. The sequence goes on from CAZQLF010000475.1 coordinate 352, forward strand.
CAGCTGGCCGGTATAGGGCGAGACAGCGAGCGCCTTGCCATCGGTGCCGGTCATGATCAGCCGGTCGCCCGCCAGGATCGGCCCCTGCCAGAGGACCGCCTGCTTGTTATCCGGCGGATCGGCGAATTTCGGCAGGGCCGAGAGCCAGCGCACATGGCCGTTTGCCCGCGTGATGCACAAAAGCTCCTGCTCATTCGTGATCAGATAGACGTAGTCGCCGGCAACCCAGGGCGACTGGCTGCCGCCGAAATCCGCATCCCAGACGCGCCCGCCGCGCTTGGCATCGAGTGCTGCCATGGTACCGCTATGGCTGATGGCGATGTCAAGCTCGCGGTCGATGATCGGCCGGCCGCGGATATCGGCCAGCGTGGCAACCGCGCCGGCGCGGGTCTGGCCAGCGAGATTTTCGCTCCACAGCGTGCGGCCGGAATCCGCGCGCAGCGCATAGATCTCGCCCGAGCTGTATGCGGCAATCACCTCGATACCGAGAACCGCCGGCGTCGTGCCGCCGAGCAGGCCGGCACTCTGGGTGATGCCGCTATGCGACCACAGCTTGCGCCCATCATCCTGCGCCAGCGCGTAAAGGGAATTGTCAATGGTCTCGACGAAAACGCGGCCATCGCTGGCGGCGGGCGAGGCGCGCATGGGTGCCGACAGCGTGGTATGCCACAGCTCCTTGCCGGTCTTTGAATCCAGCGCGATCAACTGGGCAAAAGACGTCGCAACGAAGATCCGGCCGTTGTCATAGGCGATGCCGCCGCCCAGAAGCTTGTCGCTGTCCACATCCTTGGCCACGTCGATGCGCCACACCTCGCCACCGGTGGCAGCATCGAAGGCGCTGACCCGCGACTTGGCATCGATGGCAAAGACACGGCCCTCGGCGACGATGGGCTCGGCGAGAAGCTTGTGATTGTCGTTGTCCCCGGCGCCGATGCGCGCTGTCCAGGCCACGTTCAGGCTGCTGCCCAGTGCGAGATGATGCATGGCGTGGCTGGGATACCCGCCGGCCTGGGGCCAATCGGGATTGGCAAAAGGTTGGGGCAGAAGAACCTTGACATCGGCCAGTGCCGGATCGGCCTTCAGCGACTGGTTGAGCTGGAGGACCGAAACCCGCGTGCCCGGCAGCGGCTGCTTGTTCGTTGTCATGCCGAGCCACTCTTCGGCATCCGAACAGCCATGAAGCGCCAGGGCCGCCAAGGCGAGCGCCGCCAAGCGCAATTGCGCCTTCATCAGGCGCCTCCCTGTTCGCCGATCCAGGTCAAAATCTGCGTCGCCCGCTGACGCAGGCCGGGCGGTGCCGTGATGTCATCGGCGAGCTTCTGGAAAGTCTGGCGCGCGAGTGTCGCGTTGCCGGATTTCAGCGCCACCAGGCCCTGGATTTCCATGGCCGACGGACGGAAAGAAGAGCCCTCAGCCAGCAGCGGCTCCAGCTTCTTGTTGATGGCCGCGCCATCGCCGGTGTCCACGGAAGCAAGTGCCGAGAGCAGGGTTGCCAGATCGCGGAAGGCCTGATCTGCGCTGCTGTCGCCGGCGATCTGGTCATAGATCGCGATTGCCCCCGCTTTGTCGCCCGCATCGAGCTTGAGCGCCGCGCCTTGCAACTGCGCCAGGATGCGATAGGCGCCGCCATGGGCCGCTATGTCGGCCATGGCCGCGGAAGCCGCTGCCTTGTCGCCGCGACCGACCAGCTGGAAGGCCTGGGCGTAGGTGTTGCCATCGGCCTCGCGCTGGTGTTCACGATAGTTGTTCCAGCCCACGACGCCGGCGGTGCCAAGCACGACCGCCAGGGCAAAGGCGACGACATAGCGGCCGTATTTGCGCCAGAGCTCAAGCGCCTGGTCGCGCTTTAGGTCCTCGTCGACTTCCTTGAAGATGTCCGCCACGAAATCCCTCAATAGGGTGACTGGCGGCACTGCGGCTTGCAGCACCACCCCGGTCTCACCCCCGATGTAAACGTGACCGGCACGCCGCGCCTTCAGCGTCGGCCATCCGGTCCAACCCAAAGCGGGCGTACCATACCGGCTCCCCATTGGCCATGTAAACAAAACCTCTCGCGCCGAAAAGTCGCAGAAAAGGACGTTCGAACAGCGCTCTAGACACGGGCAAGACAGGCGGGCTCCCTCCGGTCACATCCTTCTTCCGTCATGGCCGGGCCCAAGGCCGAGCACTGGCGACCCGGCCATCCATCTTCCCGTCGGCAGCAAGACAAGTTGGATGCTCGGCTCAAGGCCGAGCATGACGAACGAGAGATGGGCAAAGGGACACATGACGCCTTCATGAAATCCGCGCTAGACCCTGCTGTCGATAAAGGTGAAACTTCCACTTGGAAGAGCTAAGGAGTCTGATCGAGCCCGATGTCTCAGGTGATCCGTCTCGCCGAAAACCGTGCTTTTGTTCGTCACCTCTTCTTCAGCCGCGCCGAGTTGAACCAGCTCCCCTCGCTCTACAGCCGCCGAGTCGCGGCAGGCGAATGGCGGGATTACGCAATCGATCACCGCCCCGGCCTCGCCTCCTTTTCCGTTTTCCGCAACTCTCTGGAACGGCCGCTTTACGCCATCGTGAAATTTTTAAATCGCGACCGCACGGTGGATTACCG
>CAZQLF010000476.1:0-2944 GCA_964594035.1 uncultured Rhodospirillaceae bacterium
GCGGCCGAAATGTTTGCGGCCGAGATCGAGGAGAATCACATGCTCGGCGCGCTCCTTGGGATCGCCCAGCAGCTCGGCGGCGAGCTCGCGGTCTTCCGCCGGCGTGACACCGCGCCGGCGCGTGCCGGCGATGGGACGGATGGTGACGCGCCCGTCGCGCAGCCGCACCAGGATTTCCGGGCTCGACCCCACGATGGTGAAGCCGCCGAGGTCGAGGAAGAAGAGGAAGGGCGAGGGGTTCAGCCGGCGCAATGCCCGGTAGAGAGAGAAGGGCGGCAGGCTGAAGGGAAGCTGGAAGCGCTGCGAAAGCACGACCTGGAAGATATCGCCGGCCAGGATGTATTCCTTGGCGCGCTCGACCATGCGGTGATAATCGCCCTCGCTGATGTTCGAGGTCGGCTCCGGCAGGTTTGCCAGCACGTCGACCTCATCGCGGCGCTCCGGCAGGTTGCGGCCGAAATCCGCGACCGTATCTGCCAGCCGCTCGCAGGCCTGGTTATAGGCGGCGCGGGCACCCTGGTCGGCGCCCGGCCATACGGACGTCACGATGGTGACCAGATCCTCGACATTGTCAAAGATCGCCATCACCGTCGGGCGCATGAACATGGAATCGGGAAGGCCCAGGCCCGGCGGCTTGCTGGTGGGCAAGTGCTCCATCAGCCGCACCATGTCATAGCCCATGTAGCCGAACAGGCCCGCGGACATGGGCGGCAGGCCGTGCGGCAGATCGATGCGGGACTCTGCTACGAGTTTTCGCAAGGACACCAGCGCGCCGTCGGGGCAGGGCTCGAAGGCGCCCATGTCGGCGCGAAAACGCCGGTTGATCTCCGCCTTTGTGCCGCTGGAGCGCCAGACGAGGTCGGGCTTGATGCCGATCATCGAATAGCGGCCGCGCACCGCGCCGCCCTCGACGGATTCCAGCAGGAAGCTGTAAGCACGCCCGTCCGCGAGCTTCAGCATGCTGGAGACGGGAGTCTCGAGATCGGCGACGAGCCTGGTGTAGACAACGCAGGGCCGTCCCGCGGCATGGGCGGCCGAGAAGACCTCGAAGGACGGCTCGACTTTCATGCCGTCCGCTTCCCGCTTAGTTGGCTTGCTCGCCGTTGGCGTCGATGGCCTTCGGATCGAGTTTGACCGGGATCTTGGCCTGCAAAGCGTTGCGGAATTCGATGACGATGTCGTCGGCAATCGACCTGGTCAGCTCATCGCCGAGCTTATTCGTGCCATCGGCATCGCTCGCCGGGTTGGCCGGCTGAATATCGGTGACGACAGCGACCACATGGCCCGGATTGGTGCTGGAATCGTTGGGTGCCGTCGCGGCCTGGCCCTTTTTCACGGCAAACAGCAGGTTGGCAAGCGCGGGCGAAACGCCATTGGCTTCATCGCCCTTGTCGCGAGTGAAAGGCGACGTCACGGCCACCGCCACCCCCATGGATTTGGCAATCGCGCCCAGGTCTTCGCCCAGCTTGACCCGGTCGACGATCTTGGTGGCCATATCGTGGGCCGCCTTGTCGCGCGCCTCGGCCTGCCAATCGGCCTGCACCTTGTCTTTCACCTGATCCAGGGGCCGCACTGCGGCGGGCGTGATCGCATCGACCCGCACGATGAAATAGCCGCCGGCGCCGTCATCGATCTGGGTGCTCTCCTGGCCCGCCTCGGTCGAGAAGGCTGTCGGCAGAAGCTGTGGTGTTCCGATCAGTTCGCCGATCGGTTTGCCGGAGGTATCGATCCCTTCGGCCGTCACGCCGGGGAAGGTTTCGATCTGCATGTCGAGCTTCCTGGCCGCGTCCTCCAGTGAAGCACCGCCTGCCAACGTGTCGTCGAGCTGGTTGGCGGCATTGGCGATGTCGCTGCTTTGAGCCAGGTCGCGCCGGATTTCGTCGGCGACCTGATCAAGGGCGCGCGGCTGGTTGGGCTCGGCCTTCACGACTTTGGCGATCTGCCAGCCTAGTACCGTCTGGATCGGGCCGATCACCGTATTCTGCATCGCCGCGAAGGCGGGGTTCGCCATCTCGGGAAGCATCTGCGACTTGTCGATCAGGCCGGTGTCGATGGGGTCGGCGCCGCTCGCCTTCTTGGCCACCTGCGCGAAGTCGCCGCCGCCGAGGATGTCGGCGACCGCCTTCTTGGCGGCGGCTTCATCGGGCAGGGTGAACGTCAGGAACTCGCGCTTGCCGAATGCTGCGTAGCGATCGGGATGGGCCTTGAATTCCTGGGCGACCTGTTCATCGGAGATGCGGTTGCGCAGCACGGTGATCTTTCGATACTCCGGCGCCTGATAGCGATCCTGATGATCCTGGTGGAATTTCACCAGATCGGCGGTCTGCGGGACGGGAATATCCTTCATGGCGGCATCGGCGACGAGCAGTGTGCCCGCGATGCGCTTCTCGTTGCGATAGCGGTAGATGGCATCGATCAGCGTCCTTGGAGCGATGGCTCCGGCCGTCACGGAATCGCGCAGCTCGCTCACCAGATATTGCGGACCCAGCGAGGCGGAAAAGGTCGCCGCATTCATACGCAGCTGGTCGAGATAGGTCTGGAAGATCCCCAGGTTGAAGTGACCGGTCTGATCCTGGAACGCCGGGGTCGTTTCGAGCAGATGGCGCTGGAGATCGGGCGAAACCCGCATGCCCATGCCCGTGGCCATCTCAACATAGAGGGCGCGTGACACCATCGTATCCAACACCTGCTGGGGCACGCGCATCTGCTTGGCGAGTTCATCGGTGAACTGGGCGCCCAGCAACCGCGAGAGGCTTGCCCGCTTCTGATTGTACTCGCGCTGGTAGTCCGGCAGCGTGATCTTGGTATTGCCGATGGTCGCCACGGTGGGAATGGGCGGCGCCTGATGAAGGACGTCGCCGATGCCCCAGATACCGAAAGCGATGATCAGGCAGAAGAACAGGATCTTGATGACCCAGGACGAGGCTTTGGAGCGGATGAACTG
>CAZQLF010000477.1:0-2920 GCA_964594035.1 uncultured Rhodospirillaceae bacterium
GGTGGCGAAGGGGTGACGGTGCCGGCAGCAGATGCGGCCACCGGCCTGGTCGATTTCGCCCGCGGGCACAACATGACCCATATCGTGCTGGCCAAATCCGGCCGCTCGCGCTGGTCGGAGCTCCTTCGCGGCTCGGTCAGCCAGCAGCTCATCCGCCATGCCGGCGACATCAGCGTCCACATCATTGCCGGGCGGCCCGAGACAACGGGTTCGCAGGAAGAACCGCCCGCGGCGTCGACGACACCACGCGCGGCCCTCGAGCTGCGCGACTTTGCCGGTTCGCTCGTCATGACAGCGGCGGCGCTCGGCATTGGCCTCGTGCTACAGCGCTACCTGGCAGTCTCGAACATCCCGTTGGTTTTTCTGATGGCCGTGCTGGCGAGCGCCATTACCTATGGCCTCTGGCCAGCCTTGGTGACCAGCCTGGTCAGCGTATTGGCCTACAACTTTTTCTTCCTGCCGCCCCTCTACACTTTCACCATCGCCGATCCGGACAATGTCGTTGCACTGTTCTTCTTCGCCGTCGTGGCGCTGATCGCAAGCAACCTGACCTCACGCGTGCGCAACCAGGCGGTAACGGCGCGCCAGCGGGCCAAGGCCACGGAGGATCTTTACCTTTTCAGCCGCAAGCTCGGCGGGGCGATCACGCTGGACGATCTGCTGTGGGCCACGGCCTATCAGATCGCCTTGATGCTGAAGGTTCGCGTCGTCCTTCTGCTGCCGGACGGTAGCAACTTGACTCTGCGCGCCGGCTACCCGCCGGAGGACATGCTGGGCGAGGCCGATCTCGCCGCGGCCAAATGGTGCTGGCAAAACAATCAACCGGCCGGCCGTGGCGCCGACACGCTGCCGGGCGCCAAGCGGCTGTTCCTGCCAATGCGCACGGGGCGCGGGCCTGTTGGCATCGTCGGCCTCGACAATGATGTGCCAGGGCCGCTGCTGAGCCCGGATCAGCGCCGGTTGTTCGACGCGCTTTGCGACCAGGCGGCGCTTGCCATCGAGCGCACCAATCTGGCGCAGGATGTCGACCGCGCAAGACTGACGGCGGAAACCGACCGGCTGCGCTCGGCGCTGCTCACCTCCATCTCCCACGATCTGAAGACGCCCCTGGCATCGATCCTGGGCTCCATCACCAGCCTGCGCGCCTATTCCAAGACGTTCGACGAGGCCGACAAGGACGAGCTGATGGGAACGATCCAGGAAGAGGCCGAACGGCTGAACCGCTTCATCGCCAATCTGCTGGACATGACACGGCTCGAATCAGGCGCGATCGAACCCCGGTTTGCCGCGGTCGATCTGCCGGAGGTTGTGTCCAGCGCCGTCAAACGGGCCCAGCGGATCCTGACCGGCCATCGCGTCGAGCTGAAACTGGCGCCCGACCTGCCGCTGTTGCGCCTCGACTTCGTGCTGTTCGAGCAGGTGCTGTTCAACCTGCTGGATAATGCGGCGAAATACTCGCCCGCCGGCTCCCTCATCCAGCTTCAGGCGACGCGCGCCGGCGATCGCGTCGAGCTGAGAGTGTCAGACGAAGGTGAGGGGATTCCGGCGGAAGATCTGGAACAGATCTTCGACAAGTTCTATCGGGTGCACGCCGGCGACCAGCGCCGGGCGGGCACTGGCCTTGGCCTCGCCATCTGCCGCGGCTTTGTCGAGGCAATGGGCGGCACCATCACCGCCGCAAACCGGGCGGATCGCCGTGGCGCGGTGTTCACCATAAGTCTGCCAGTGCCGCCGGCAGTGGAACAGGAGAAGGCGGCCTAGAATTCTGTCTGTCCGCCCAGTTCGACCACGCGGTTGGACGGCACATTAAAGAACTCGACGGCACTCAGGGAGAGCCGGAACAACAGGGCGAACAGTTCCTTGCGCCACTTGGCGAGATGGATCTTGTTGGCAATCACCAGCTTTTCCCGCCCCACAAACACCGAGGTGTCCATAAGATTGAAGTCGAGGTCCTGACTCTTGCAGTTGCCCAGTGCCTTCCAGACGTCGGGCTCTTCGAAGAAGCCGTAACGGGCGATGATGGTGTGGATGTCGTGATCGTAGTGATGCACCTCCAGGCGTTCTTCCATCGCGGCGCGCGGCACGTCCAGGGTCTTGATGCACATAAGGACTGTCCGCTCGTGCAGAACCTTGTTGTGCTTCAGATTGTGCAGCAGTGAGGTCGGCACCTTGTCGACATCGGCGGTGAGGAACAGCGCTGTGCCCTTGACGCGCTCCGGATGCCCGGGCCGTAGCCCCTTGATAAACATATCCAGGGGCAGGCTCTCATCACGCCGCTTCGCGGTCAGCGCCTGGCGGCCCGTCACCCAGGTGGACATGACAATATAGGTGGTGCTGCCAATCAGGAGCGGCGCCCAGCCGCCATCGGCGATCTTCAGCATGTTGGCGCAGAAGAAGGCGAAATCGATTGTTAGAAACAGGCCAAAAATGGCAATCGCCAGGATCGGGTTCCATTTGCGCACCTTCACCATGTAGATGAACGCGAGGATCGTGGTCAGGCTCATGGTGCCGGTGACTGCGATTCCATAGGCAGAGCCAAGATTGCCAGAGGAACGGAATCCGACAACCAGCGCGACAACGGCAAAGAGCAGCAGCGTATTGATCTTGGGTACGAAGATCTGGCCGCGCTCCTGCGCTGAGGTGTGCAGGATCTGCATGCGCGGCAAATACCCCAGCTGCACTGCCTGGCTGGTCATGGAGAAGGCGCCTGAAATGACGGCCTGCGATGCGATGATCGTCGCCGCCGACGCCAGGACAACCATCGGGACAAGAGCCCATGTCGGGTAGAGGCGAAAGAACGGATTGTCCGCGGAGGCCGGATCGGACAGCAGATGGGCACCCTGGCCAAAGTAGTTCAACCGCCGCGCAGGGAACGAGAGAAAGATCCCACCCACGCTGAACGCCCTGCAACCGGAATCGG
>CAZQLF010000478.1:0-2917 GCA_964594035.1 uncultured Rhodospirillaceae bacterium
ATCGCCAGCCCCCCAGCGCAGGCCGCAGCAATGGCCGGGAAGCCACCGCCAGGACCGCTGCAGCCGGCCGGCCCGGTCTCGGCCGATGCCAGCAAGCCGGCAAGAGAACCGGTCGCACCCGCCAGGATCACCGACAGCACCGGCAGCCCGACATAGAGAGCCGCCAGCAGGATGACGATCGCATCGAAAACGATGCCGCCTCGGCCCACGACATCCGGCCGTGCAATGGGGCGGCCGAGCCCCAATGAGACGGGCGCGGGCAGAACGAAACGATGCAGCATCAACAGCAAGGCGCCGCTGATGGCGAGCTGTACCAGCGCCAGCACAGCGGCACGGCCGAGATCGAAATCGTAGCGCAGCGACTGGAAGATCGCGGCCTCCAGCGAGGCCCAGCGCGGCCCGCCGCCCAGGGTCAGCGTGATGGCGAAACTGGCGAAGCACAGCATGAAGACGAGGCCCGCCACGCTGCCCATGCTCGCCCTCAGCGCCGGCCATTCGATCAGGCGGAAAATCTGGCGGCTATTCATGCCGAGCTGGCTGGCCAGCCGCCAGCTCTCGCCCGGCACCGCCTCCAAGGCGGCGAGAAAAGCGCGGGCGGCAAACGGCATGTTGAAGAAGACATGGGCGATGAGGATGCCGGAAATCCCGTAGAGGAACCCGCCGGTCGAAAGACCGATGCGCGCCATCAGCCAGTGCAGCCAGCCGCTTTCGCCATAAAGCGCCACCATGGCAAACACGGTGACGATGGCCGGCATCACCATGGGCAGGCCGAACATCCGCAGTAGCAGGGTGCGGCCGAAAAAGCGGCCGCGCCTTGCCAATGCGCGGGCTACGGGAATCGCGAGCAGCACCGACAGCAGGCAGGAGAGTCCCGCCTGGATGCTGGTGAAGATCACGACATGGCGCAGATAGCTGTCCGCGGCGATTGCCGCGAGATCGGGTGGTGCCACGGCGATCAGCGCCGCCAAGGCACCACCCAGGATCAGCAGGAGCGATGCCGCGACCGCGGCACCCGGCAACCCGGTCATGGCAATAGCAAGGCGCGTGCTACTCGCTCATCGCGGCGAGCCATTCGTCGATCCAGGCCTTGTGATGGGCCGTCACCTCGTCGGGCGGGATGAGCAGGGTTTTCTGCGGCACCGGCGGAAACGCGCTGGGCAGGCCGCCGGTCACCGGAGCAACCGGAAACATCCAGTTGGTCTCCGGGATCACGTCCTGGAACTTGCTGGTGACCATGAAGGCGAGGAACTTGCGGGCGAGGTCCGGATGCGGCGCGTGGGCGGCTATGCCCGCGACCTCGACCTGCAGGTACTGCCCCTCAGCGAATTCCGCGGCGACATACTGCGTCTTCTTTTCCTCGATGATGTGATAGGCAGGCGAGGTGGTGTAGGTCAGCACCAATGGCGCCTCGCCCTTGAGGAACAGGCCATAGGCCTCATCCCAGCTCTTCGACACGGTCAGGATGCGTGGCCTGAGCTTGCGCCAGGCGGTGGGCGCCTGGTCGCCATAGACCTTCTTGATCCAGAGCAGCAGGCCCAGCCCCGGCGTGCTGGTGCGCGGATCCTCGATCAGCATCTTGTCGGTGCTGTTGTCGACCAGATCGGCGAGGCTCTTCGGCGGGTTCTTCAGCTTGGTACTGTCGTATTCGAAGGCGAAGTAGCCGTAGTCATAGGGCACGAAGACAGGATCGTTCCAGGCGAGCGGCAGCTTCAGCGATGACAAATCCATGTTGTGCGGCGCGAAGAGGCCCGTTGCCGCGGCTTCGGCCGTCAGGCTGGTATCGAGGCCCAGCACGACGTCGGCCGGGCTCGACGCGCCTTCGAGGCGCAGCCGGCTCAACAGCACGACACCGTCCTCGACGCCGACGAAATTGACCTTGCAGGCGCAGTCAGCCTCGAAAGCCTTTTTGATTGCCGGACCCGGCCCCCAATCGGCGATGAAGGAGCTGTAGACGTAGACGGTCAGGATTGTCTGGTCCGCGCGCGCAAGAGAAGACGCGCCCGCGATGGCGATGATGGAAAACAGAATAAGGGTGAGGATTCGCTTCATGCTCATATCCCTCCGCCGGCATTACCCGGATCAGGTTCCTCGGGTTGACGCGAAAGGCCGCGCCTCTCAGCCCGTTATGGGCACCCCGTTGAGAGACGATCAGTATAGGCTGCAGCCGTGGCGATGCAAGTCGGAGCGCAGAAAGGTAGTGGGTCAGTTTGAAATGTGAACGCCCGCGCGCGAATTTGCGCTTTGCGGCAAGCACGTCCATATTTGGTGCATGTGGAGCGTCCTCCGCGTTGTCTATTGGCTGGCAGCGATTGTAACTTTCGCGCTAGCCGTGGTCGTAACGGTTGGAGTGACTGCCGGATACATCCGGCGCGATCAGCCTATCCCGCCCGCATCGCCTTTTATCGTTCTGGCTCTCTGGCTGGCTGCGATACTAACGCCCCAAGATCCCAACGCCTGGCTTGTTGCCGGCTTAGCCACAAACCAAGCAGGCGCAGATTGATAAACGAGAATGACGATTGGTCAAAAGCAGGCGCCAATATTTTGTCGCCCGACCTGCTTGCCAAAATCCGGGCAGCCCTTGAACAAGAGCCTCTGATTTTAGAGCACTGGCACTACTACGGAAGCAGGGCGCCGGACCGCATGATCTTTGAAGACTACGAAGATTTTCTGACATATCTGAAATCTCACGCCAGACCGGGTGACAGCTTCCATATCTGGGGCTACGCCGCGCTGTGCAGAGACGACAATGAACTTGTGTGGGGGAAGTATCCGGACGAAAAAGGGCGCACACCTCGGCGCGGCGCCTACTGAGAATCTCAATCCGATTTCGCTAACTCGCAGCCGCGATGTGGGCTGCCACATCACCAGCCAGATCGCTCTCGATGCTTGCCGTGAGCCGGTTAAGCATGTCGGCGAG
>CAZQLF010000479.1:0-2913 GCA_964594035.1 uncultured Rhodospirillaceae bacterium
CGGCGGACAACCACCGGAAAGGCGGCCGATATTAAAAGCTGTATGACAAAAGTGTAAACCCCGAAACGAGCGTAAGGCGTCAGGCCCGGCAGGGCCGCCGGCAGCTTGACATCCTGAACTCCTGGTTGGTTCAGAGGGATCATATCGGCTACCCGCCCATAGGGATCGACCATGCCGGAAATGCCCGTATTCGCCGCGCGCACCAATGGTAGACCTTCCTCCACGGCGCGAAGGCGGGCACTGGTGAAATGTTGGTAAGGACCGAATGAGGTGCCGAACCAGGCATCGTTGGTCACATTCACCAGCCATTGCGGCCGGTTCGCCGGATCGACGACGCGGCCGGGAAAGATGACCTCGTAGCAGATCAACACGCCGGCCGGCGGCAGGTCGGGCAACTTCACGGTCTGCGGACCGGAACCCGCGGCGAAATCGCTCGGACCCGGCGCCAGCCTGCTGATGAAGGGGAACAGGCTGCGCAGCGGCACATACTCGCCAAGCGGGACGAGATGAAACTTGTCGGCGCTGCCCAGCAGATTGCCGTCATGGTCGACGACGAGAAGGCTGTTGAAGAGGTCTTTGTAAGAATTTCCCTCGGCCGGCTCGCCGCGAAAGGCACCGGTGAGGATTACCGCGCCCTGCGGCACCACCTGTCCCAGGTATTGGCGCAGCCGCGTATCGCGATCGAGGAGGAACTGGACCGCTGTCTCCGGCCAGATCGTCGCGCTGACATGCTCCCAGCCCGGCACCTGGATGGTGAGCTGGCGCAGCAGTGCCACATGCTGCTCGCCGCTGCCGGGAATCCATTTGTCGGTCTGGGCGATATTGGGCTGAACGATGCGGATGACGGCGTTGGGCACGGTGGCCGATGAGGCACCAGCCAGCCGGAGCGCGCCGCCGGCGAAGAGCGCAGTCGCCAGGGCGACCACGGCAGCGATGGAAATGAGGGCCGTGCGGATCGCCCTGTCGGCGAACACCGCCGGCATGGCGGCGATGATGACGGTCAAAAGGCTCAGGCCCCAGATCCCGCCCAGTGCTACGTACTGATTGAGCGCATCGCTGAAGGCCAAGGTGTAGCCCGTGAGTGCCCAGGGAAAGCCGCTGAGCAGATGGCCGCGCAGCCACTCGCCCGCGGTCCAGAAAAGCGCAAGCGCGATCACCTTGGCGGGGCCGGAAACCTTCAGCCATCGCACACACGCCGCCGCCGCACCGATGTAAAGCGCCATGTAACCGGCAAGCCCGCCGATGGCAAACGGGATCATCCAGCCGAAGCGGACTGGGTCCACCAGGAAAGACTCGGCGATCCAATAGAAGGCGGCGATGAAATGGCCGAAGCCCCACCACCAGCCGGCGCCGAAACTTGCCAGCACGGGCCGGCGTGGATCGATCAGCCAGAGGAGCCCGGTCAATCCGCAGATCAGCAGCGGGAACAGATAGAGCGGCGGCAGCGCGAGAGCGGCAAGCAATCCCAGCAGAAAGGCAAGGCCGCGGCGGCGCCAGCCGGCGAGAGCGGCCAGCCGCCTGGCAAGCCGCCCGAGCGGACCCGGCAGATCAGAAGAAAGCGTCATTCCTGGGCAGGCTCGGGCTTGGGGGGAAGGTGACGCAAGCGCAGGCGCCGCACGCGACGCGGATCGGCGTCGATGACTTCGAAGGTGATGCCGGAGGGATGGGTCACGAGCTCGCCGCGGCTTGGAACATGGCCTGCGAGATGGGCCACCAGACCGCCCAGCGTATCGATATCGGCCTCGCGTTCCTCCTCCGTCAGCACCGGGCCGACCCGCTCCTCGAATTCTTCGACGGTGGCCCGGGCATCGGCGATCAGCGTGCCGTCGGGCCGCGGCAGCAGCTTCGGACCCTCGGCGATATCATGCTCATCCTCGATCTCACCGACGATCTGTTCCACCAGATCCTCGATGGTGATGAGACCATCGGTGCCGCCGAACTCGTCGATCACCAATGCCAAATGCTGGCGCGATAGCCGCATCTGCAACAGCAGATCGAGAACGCGCATTGAGGGGGCGACGAACATCACCTGGCGCAGGATGGATTTGAGATCGAAGGGCCGTCCGCCCAGCCGTGCAGCGATCAAGTCCTTGATGTGGATGAAGCCGATCACATCGTCGAGGGATTCGCGATAGACCGGCAGGCGCGAATGGCCATGGGCGTTCAGCTCGGCCATCAGCTCGTCGAAGCCGATGGTCTCGTCAACCGCGATGATGTCGGCACGCGGAACTTTCACATTGCGGGCTGTGACGTCGCGCAAGCGGATGATGTTGCCGAGCAGAATGCGCTCGCCGGCAGCCATCGGCTCGTCGTTCTGCGGCGCCTCGCCCTCGGCCTCCGCTTCCTCGATGATCTCCTCGAGCACGTCGCGCAGCGCTTCCTCGCGCTTGCGGTCCTTGCGCCGGAGCTTCAGCCAGTTGCGCAGCCGCCCGGCCGGGCCGCCATCGTCGTTGTCGGTCTCGCTCATGGGCTCAGCCGCTTGGCTGCTCGCCGTTTGGCGCGACGGCGCCTGGCGTCCTCCCCCTCCGCATAGGGATCGGCGATATCGAGGCTATCCAGGACCTCGCGCTCAAGCCGCTCCATGCGCAGCGCCTCGCTCGTCTTCTCGTGGTCGTAGCCCATCAAATGCAACACGCCATGCACCACCAGATGCGCGACATGATCGCCGAGGCTCTTGCCCTGCAGCTTCGCCTCGCCCGCCACCGTCTCCAGCGCGAGCACAACGTCCCCGAGGCCCCCCGGCGCTCCATCGAACGATAGCACATTGGTCGATTTGTCCTTGCCGCGGAAGGTGCGGTTAAGACGGCGCTGGATCCTGTCATCGGCCAGCACCACGCAAACCTCGCCGGCGCTGGCGCTGCGCCGCCGCGGCCGTGCTGCCGACAGCGCCGCACCCGCCGCCCGGCGAATGAG
>CAZQLF010000480.1:0-2906 GCA_964594035.1 uncultured Rhodospirillaceae bacterium
GCACGCTGGCGACGATCGTGATCGCGGCACCCAGCAGGAAACGCCGGTCGCGCCGATAAAGCGGATAGATCAGCAGATAGGCTGGGAAGAGCTTGATGCCGGCGGCAAGGCCGAGCCAGAGGCCGGCGCTGAGCGAGCGGCCGCGCAGCATCGAGGCGCCGCAGCCGGCCAGACACAGCATGAGAATCGGCGTGGATTGCCCACGGCCGAGCGCATCGCCGGAATAGAAGAACGTCAGCATCAGCGGAAAAATTCGGAGCGCCCACCAGCCCTGCGAGAAGCGGGGCGGCGGCGGATCGCCGCGCGAAGCCCCCGTGGCTTCCAGCGCGGATGCCACCATATGCACCGAGACCAGCAGACAGGCGATGCCGAGCCAGTACCAGATGGTGGCCGAGAGCCAGAAAGGCAGCGACTGGGTATTCGTGCCGGCCGGCGCATTCTGCGGTGCATCGGCCAGCGGAATCAGGAGCGTGGCAAAGAGAGGCGGGTAGAGATAATGCCAGCCATGGGGATCGGTGAGCTGGTAGAGGCTCTGGCCTTCGCGCGCCGCCCAGGCTGCCGTGAGATAGACGTCGAGGTCGCCTTTGCGCGGCATTTGGAGCGCCGTGCCATTCAGCACATAGGCGTAAAAGACGAGGAAGAGGGCGGCCACCGACAGCAGGGCTTGCCGGCCCCGGCGGTTCAGCGGGCTGGCGCGATCGAGGGATTCGAAGAAGGCACGCATGCGCCGCGCAGATGACTTTCTTGTGTGCGGCCTGTCAACCAGACACCTTCTGCTTCATATGCGCACGGGAAGCGTTCCCGGAATCACTCCGGCGCGAACAGGCGACAGCCGGGAGCGAACAGCACGTCATTGCATTGGAATTCTTGCCGCCAATGGCAAAGGGACTTGCTCTCGCCCGCCGGATGCCACATATGGGCCCCGAAGGGACATGGCGAAACGGTCATGAGCATGACGGCAGTAACTGAAACGGGTGCAAGACCAGCCGGTGGCGGCGATTTCCGCATCGGCTCCGAAGAACATAAGGTCTTGTTCTGCAGAATGTTTTTGGATAGTTACGACCCCTACAAGCCGGCCGTCATCCAGTGGCCCAATCTGGCGCCCGATGCACTGGCACGCCTGACCGGGCTACCCTTCTGGGACATCGCCGTGCGCACGGAAGAGTCCGCCGGGCGGCGCATGGAAGCGCTGGCCGCGATCGCCGACGATGCGCTGATCCGCCAGGCGGTCAATCTCAACGCCTTCGAGGAGCGCCGGCACAAGGATGTGCTGGGCCATATGATCCGCTACTACGGCATCAAGCTGGCGCCGGAAGAACCCTATGTAGCGCCGACGAGTCCGCTCTGGGGATTCCTGCGTACCGGCTATGGCGAATGCTTCGATTCCTTCTTCGCCTTCGGGCTGTTCGCGCTCGCCAAGAAATCGGGGTTCTTTCCGCCGGAGCTGGTCGAGGTGTTCGAGCCTGTCATCCAGGAAGAGGCGCGCCACAACCTGTTCTTCGTCAACTGGATCGCCTATGAGACGCGCCGGCGCAATTGGCTGCAGCGCATCCCCTTCCGGCTGAAATGTCTGGCGGCACTCGCCTGCCAGGCCTGGGCGCGGTTGAGCATGGCCAAGCGCGTCGACAGCAACAACTTCACCGCCACCAGCGGCAGCGCCATGGGGCTCGACATGTCGCCGCGCAGTTTCTTCGCGCTCTGCACCGCCGAGAACGAGCGCCGCCTCGCGCCGTTCGATCCGCGCCTGCTACGTCCGCGCATGATGCCGGCACTGGTGCGCTTTGCTTCGCGCTTCCTGCCGCGGGAAAAGAAAGTGGCCTGAGGCAGGCCCCCGCAATCTCAGGCTTCGCGGTAATCCAGAAGCAGAAGCGCGATCAGGATAAAGCAGACCGGCCAGACCCAGCCGGCCCAGCGTCCATCGCCATCGGGATCCTTGACCTGCAGCCAGCGTGACCAGCCGGCGACGATGCCCAGCACCGCCATGGGCAGATGCGTGAGTTCGATCAGCAGCTGGTCCTTCACATTGCTGATGGCGTGAGAGTGCGCGAGCAGGAAGGTGGCACCTATCACGGTCAGCACGGGGAATACCAAGGCGAGGCGCTGGCTTTTGAGCCTGCCGGTGCGCACGCCCCATTCGAAGAAGGCAAAGGCGATCGTCAGCAGCACGAAGAAGCGGTGCTGCACCACTTCCGGATCGCGCAAACTGTCGAGAAAGCCGATGGGGCCAAGAGGCCAGGCATCGGGGTCGTTGCGCAGGAAGAGAAATCCCGCGAGCAGCAGGAACAGGAGCGGCCAGTGCTTCGCCCAGGGCGCATGACCAGTGCGCTCGGCAAAGGCGAAAAGCCCGATCAGCAGCACGATCACGCCGGCCCAGTGGTGATTGTATTCCGACCAGGCGATGTGGGCTGCACTGCGCGGCGGCCACGCCGCCGCACCCGGCACCGAAGCCTGAGCATTCAATTGCCACGTGCGGTCGATCTCGGCCTGGGAGACAGGCGTGCCCAGGGTCGCGCGGTCGGGGCTGGCAAGACGCGGCACCATCGGCGCCATCCGATCCATGATCTCGCCGAAGCTGACCCGGTCGCTGGTGAGATCGATGGCCGGCGGCAGCGACGTGATGGAGGCAGCGGCCATCAGGATGGCAACGGCGATCCCGATCTCGATGCCGACGAAGCGGCGCACCCGGCCGAACGCCGCAGCCTGGCCGGCGAAATGTCTGATGCTGAGGAAATTGCCGAGCCCCAGCAGCAGCAGTACGCCCAGCAGGACGCCCTTGGTCGCCGCCATGGCGCCGTAAGCCGTGCCATAGAAGCCGTCGATTGCACCGACATAGCCCACGGAAAGGGCGACCGCGCCCACGACGATCATCGCCACGCCCGCCATCGCCATGGCGGAGTAGCCCCGCC
>CAZQLF010000481.1:0-2904 GCA_964594035.1 uncultured Rhodospirillaceae bacterium
TCCATAGCCTACGTTAGGATGATCGCAGGAAAGGCAAGGGAGAGAGCGATGATCGACGCCTATAGCTGGCCCACGCCCAATGGACACAAGATCCATATCATGCTCGAGGAGACGGGCCTGCCCTACAAGGTGCATGGCATCGATATTGGCACTGGCGCGCAGTTCGATCCGGCGTTCCTGAAGATCAGCCCGAACAACAAGATCCCGGCCATCGTCGATAGCGAGGGCCCCGGCGGCAAGCCGATCTCCATCTTCGAATCCGGCGCCATCCTGCTCTATCTCGCCGAGAAGACCGGCAAGTTCATGCCCAAGGAGCCGCGCGCCCGCTATCAGGTGCTCGAGTGGCTGATGTTCCAGATGGGCGGCATCGGCCCGATGTTCGGCCAGGCCAATCACTTCCGCGCCTATGCGCCGGAAAAGATTCCCTATGCCATCGACCGCTACACCAATGAGGCAAAGCGGCTTTATGGCGTGATGGACCGCCGCCTCAAGGATCACGACTACGTCGCCGGCGATTACTCCATCGCCGATATCGCGATCTTTCCCTGGATGCGCTACGGCGATCGGCGCGGCGTGGATGCGAATGAATTCCCGAACGTGGTGCGCTGGTTCGAGGCCATCAACGGGCGGCCTGCGGTGCAGCGCGGTCTCGAGGTGCTGAATGCGCAGTCGCGCAGCGGCCCGATGAGCGACAAGGAGCGTGAAGTCCTGTTCGGTGCCACGCAGTACAAGAAGCGCTAGGAGAGTTCGCCGGAAACGGGGGTGCCATGAGCAAATCCAATCTTCCGTTGCAGCCGGCAACCCTGGCCGCGCAGGCGCTCGGCTGGATCGATCCGACGACGCGTGCACTGACCGCGCCGATCAATCTTTCCACCACCTTCGAGCGCGATCCTGATCAGAGCCTGCCGGGCGGCCGATCCTATATCCGGCCGCGGGCTGCCTCATTCGACCAGCCGGAAGCGCTGCTGGCGGCACTCGAAGGCGGGCCTGCCGCCATGCTTTTTGCCAGCGGCATGGCGGCGACGACCGCGGTCTTCCAGATCTTGAAGCCCGGCGATCATGCCATCGCGCCCGAGGAAGCCTATTGGGGCCTCAAACAGTGGCTGATGGATTTCGGCCGGCCCAGCGGGCTCGAGATCGATTTCGTCGATATGAGCGAAGCTGCCAAGGTGAAAGCGGCGGTCAAGCCCAGCCGCACGAAGCTGATCTGGGCGGAGACGCCGGCCAACCCGACCTGGAGCATCGCCGACCTTGCCGCCATGGCGGAGATCGCCAAGCGCGCCGGTGCACGCCTTGCGGTCGACAACACCGTGCCGACACCCATCCACACGCGCCCCATCGAGCTCGGTGCCGACATCGTCATGCATGCGGCGACCAAGGCGCTGAACGGCCATAGCGATGTGCTCTGCGGTGCGCTGGTGACCGCGCGGGAAGACGAGCACTGGAAGCGGCTCACCGATCTGCGGGCGCAGGCAGGCGCGGTGCCGGGGCCGTTCGAAGCCTGGCTGCTGCTGCGTGGCATGCGCACTCTCGTGCTGCGGGTTCGCCAGAGCTCCGCGTCAGCCCTCGCCATCGCCCGGCATTTCCACCGGAATCCAAAGCTTGCAGCCGTGCTCTATCCGGGCCTGCCCGATCATCCGGGACACGCCATTGCTGCTCGTCAGATGCGCGATGGGTTCGGCGCCATGCTGTCGTTGCGCGTTGCCGGCGGGCGCGAAGCGGCGATCGCAGTTGCCGCCAGGGTCAAGCTGTGGAAACGCGCTACCTCGCTGGGTGGCGTCGAAAGCCTGATGGAGCATCGGGCCAGTGTCGAAGGCCCTTACAGCAAGGTGCCGCCCGACCTGCTGCGGCTTTCCACCGGCATCGAGGATACCGGCGATCTGATCGGCGATCTGGAGCAGGCGATCGGCTAGAGTGAGATCGGTTCAGGTTGAAACAACCTGAACCGTGAATCTCACTCTATTTTTTGAATCAGCGGCTGATTCACGCCTCACGTTGATTCAACGTGAGGCGATCAGACGCTAGACCCGGCGTGGCTTGGCGGCTGCGCCAGGCGCGACGGCTTCGTTGTACTGCTTGGCTACCCTGTGATCCCTCTCATAACTCAGCGGCGTTTCGACCAGCGTCTCGCCGTCCCAGGAACTTCTGGGTGCGCCGAATGGCAGATCGCCACCGTAGACGTGAAGACCAAGTGTCACCCTGTCGAGCGGATTGGTGACCGAGTGAATCGCATCATGCTCGAGCGAGCAGCAATCTCCGGCAGCCAGCGAAGCGCCGCCTTTGACCTGGATAGCCCATTTGGCGTTAGCCGCGCTGCGCTGCCAGAAAATGTGATCTTCGCGCCCGCTGTAGACACCGACCTCGGCCCACAGGAGGTGATTGTGAGGCGTCTGAGTGTAGGATGGGGGCCAGGCGACTTGCAGGATCGTGAGTTTTGGTGATCGGTGCAGCACCTCAACGCCGGCAAGCCTCGGTTCGCCGAAGGCGGCGAGCAAGTCCGACGGTTTGGATACGGCCGCCGCGAGGATCTGGCGCACCATCTCCCGGCCGTCATTCGCCGCAACCGCGGCTTCGCATTGTGAGATAAAGCGTGCGACATCGAACATGAGAGCCCCCCGTCCCAGGATGATCCGCAAATCACGCCAGCCGATGAGCAAAGCTTATCAGCGCGGGTTAAATTGTGGATACTTCCGAAAAGGGCGCTGCCTGCCCGCAGAACCTCATGCTTTTGGCCCGATTGATTGACATTCCGCTGGCCTGCCCCTATGACCGTTGCGCGCATACGCCGTGGCGCAAGCCGCTCATCGTGCGGAGGGGTGGCCGAGTGGCTGAAGGCGGCGGTTTGCTAAACCGTTATAGGGCCTAAAGCCCTATCGTGAGTTCGAATCTCATCCCCTCCGCCAC
>CAZQLF010000482.1:0-2902 GCA_964594035.1 uncultured Rhodospirillaceae bacterium
AACCGCGAAACGCCTTCTTCGGGAACTTTCAGGCGAATGGCTGCCGGTTCCCCGGCTTCAAACCGGCGACGCGCTTCATTCGCAGGCAGGTCGCGGTACGGGTTATACTCTTTGCCGGCGACAGCCTGTGTCTTGAGGCGATCAACAATCTTCGCCTTGACGTTCTGGTCGTCGGCCTCTTCTCTGGGCGTGAAGTCATAATATGCTTTTCGCTCATCAACCATTTTGCGGGCTGCGTGTCTAATAGCTTGACGTCCATCATGCCATGACAGAAAGGCGGGTAAACGCATGTCGTCGAATCGATTGACGCTGGCGGCCTCGATATTACTGGCCATGAGCCTCGCGCCCCTGCCCCGCGTGCAGGCGGCGTTCTCCGGCAAGATGAAGGTCGACATCGACACCGCCAAGGGACAAGTCCTGGCCACGACCGAAGGCTGGCAGCTCTGCATCACCTACAAAGTCGAACTGAAGTATGTCCCCTGCGACGATCACATGCATTTGGTGTTCTTTGTCCAGGAAGACGATTATGCGCTGCGCGATCTCAAAGGCCGGCCCGTTCGCATCGTCGTGCCGCTGGAGCACCCCTACAAGGCGAGCGACACGAAGCGAAAGTTTAAGGGCACCTTCACGGTGCCGCTGCCGGACGGGTCGTTCTCGTGTCCCGATCATCTCTACCTGATGAGCCGCGTCGTCCGCGTGGCCGACCGCCGCATCTGCGCCAACAAGCGTAAGTCGATCAAATATGATGTGCCCCACGCGCACGATTTCTACCTCGGCGTCGGCGTAAGCGTGGGCTTCTGATGCTGTTGACGATTCATTGCGATTGACACTCGTAGGGCCGTGGGCTACGGTTTCCTGACCTGCCATGAGCGCGCTGCATCGCGACGATGACTATCCCGACGAGCTTTCGATCGCCCGGCCCCTGAGCGTGCTGGCCGCCGATCCGCCGCCGTTAGTTCGGATATCGATCGGCCGCACCGCCCGCATGCGTCTGATCGGCGGCCTGGTGGCCGCAGGCTGTGCAACAGTCCTCGGCATCGCCGCGAAATTGACGCCTGACCCCTCCGGCATGGGCACGCACAAGCAGCTTGGCCTGCCCGCGTGCAGCTTCGTCTTCAGCACCGGCCTGCCCTGCCCCACCTGCGGCATGACCACCGCTTATGCATGGATGATGCACGGGCATCCCGTCCGCGCCGTGCTCGCGCAACCCCTCGGCGCGGTGCTTTCGTTCGCCACGATTCTTGGAGCTGTCGTTGGTGCGTGGATGGCCGCCACCGGCCGCTGGATTCAAGTGGATTGGTATCGCGTTTCGCCAGGCTGGCTGATGTTCGCGCTGACAGCATCGTTCTTTCTGGCGTGGGGCGCCAAAATCGGTTATGGTCTTCTCTCAGGCATGCTGCCGTATCACCCCTGAGGGAAGCGATGAGCACCCGCGGTCTTTTTTTCTCGCGCGCAATTCTCTACATGGCCGGCGCGCCCATTCTCTGCGGATGTGGAAGCCTCCTGTTCCTCTTGAACAGCGAAAAACTCAAATCCGTCGCGGCGGAATGCGACAAGTTGCGCGGGCAGCGCGTCGCCTTGGTCGTGTGGGCCGAACATTCCACCCTCGATGCCGATCCGTTCGCCTGCGAGCGCACCGCGCGCGCCATCAGTCTGTTTTTCAGCGGCAACACTGGAAAAAAGGAGCTCAGAGGCACCACGTTCATCGACCAGCAGGACGTCAGCAAGCTGCAGGAGCAACTTGGCAATGTCGGTCCCACGCTGCCCAACGATGAAATCGCCCGCCGCCTCAAGGCCGACATGGTGCTGCGCATCGATTTGTTCGAGTACACCACGCGACCGCCCGAAGCCAACGGCCTCATTCTCGGCAAGGTCAGCGGCAACATCGCCCTGCAATCCGCGAGTGAGGCGGCGGCGGTCTATCGCTCGGAGGCCTCGGCCACGTTTCCCGAGAACTCGCGCATGGGAAGCCTGGACCGCACCGATGAGGAAGTTCTCACCCAAACGCTCAACACCTTCGGCGAGCTCGTCGCGAGGAAGTTCTATGCCCATGAAGAAAAATACAAGTAGTTGCACGTTCCCAACTTTGTGGCTTCCTGCCTTCGTTCCTCTGTGCCTGCTTCTCTGCGGCTGCGCGCAGCTTGGCGCCCTGATCGCCGTGGCGTCAGGGGGAGAGACTCTACCTGCTGAATACAAGCTCGCTAAGGGCCCGCTCGCGATCGTCCTCGACGATCCGGAGCAGTTCGGCGTTCCGACCGATGCCATGCGCGCATTCCATGATGCCATCGTTCAGGACTTCCAGGACCAGAAAGTCAACAAGCAAGTGGTGCAGTTCAGCGAGTTGCAGAAGCTGCGTCAAAAGGAACAACAGTACGACGACATGTCCGTCCGACAGATCGGCGAAAAGCTGGGCGCCGATCAGGTGCTGTACTGCAAGGTTACCTATTGGGCCCTCAAGGAGCGCCCCGGCGATCCGCATTTTCGCGGCAAGGCCACCGTGGGAATCAAGGTGGACTCCACCGAGCGCAAACGCGACGTCAAGCTCTGGCCGGCGGATCGCGATTACCTCATCATCACCGCCCAGACCGATCCGGATCTGAACGAGGCTACCGGCGCCGAATCGCAAGTGGCGCGGCAGCTCGGCGAAAAACTCGCCGTCGCCGTCGGCAGCTACTTCCACGGCCACAAGGCGCGCGAACGTCTCGAGTGACCACGATCGTCCACGTCGTCGATGGGGCGTTCGACGAGAGCTACCTTCCCGCCCTGAAATGCCTCGTCCAGAAACTGCCGGCTGATCGCTTCTCACAGCGCGTCATCGCGCTGCGTCCGCAGCTCGCGGGATCGCTGAGCCAGCGCTTGGGAATCTCCGTCGAGTCTCCCCGCCGGAAATACGAAGCTCGCC
>CAZQLF010000483.1:0-2881 GCA_964594035.1 uncultured Rhodospirillaceae bacterium
AATCATTCTCTATCCGCGCTGCCGGCTGCTGCTGATCGTTCCGGCGATTCTTCTGGTGCTGCTGCCCTACGCCGTCCAGGACGCCGGTTACGTCTCGCAGGAATACGCGAACTATTTCGGCCAGCTCTGGCACATCACCGAAGCGTCACCCATGGATTGGGGAAGCCAGGCGGATTTCCCGGTGTTCTGGGAGCATTTCGGCGTGGATTTGAGCGCCTCCGTCCGGATGGCGATCCGTCTCGCGGCCGTGCTCGCTACGGTCATCGCAGCACTGCGCCTTGCCTCATGGGGCAATGCGAAGGCAACCGGCTTCGGGCTACTGGTCCTGACGGTCACGTTCATCGCGCTCTTCAACCCGAAGCAAGAACAGTACTCCTTTGTCGTGGTCGCTCCGGCACTGGCGGCACTCACCGTAATGCTGCTGAGGCGCAACATTGCCGACTGGCTTGGTTGGCTGTGGCTTGCCTTTACCATTTGCATTGGCCTGCGCATCGCGGCGGGCGACCGCTGGATCCTGCCTGGGCTGATGCTGGTGATCTGGCTTTGCCTGATGTGGCTGATCTCCAACCGGGCGAAATGGCTTGCCCTGTTCCAGCCGGCGCCGGTCGCGGCAGCAGGCAAAGAAAAACCCCGCCGAAGCGGGGTTTCCCTCAGAGAGGAGCAGGCTTAATTCCTAGAGAACGGATTCGACCCACTCGAGAAGCTTGTTCTTCGGCATAGCGCCGATCTTCGTCGCCGCCACCTGGCCGCCCTTGAACAGCATCAGGGTGGGAATGCCGCGCACGCCGTATTTCTTCGGCGTCTGCTGATTTTCATCGATGTTCATCTTGGCCACGGTCAGCTTCCCGGCGAGCGAGCCTGCGACCTCTTCGAGGGCGGGAGCGATCACCTTGC
The DNA here is from genome assembly GCA_964594035.1 of uncultured Rhodospirillaceae bacterium. Lineage (GTDB taxonomy): Bacteria > Pseudomonadota > Alphaproteobacteria > Dongiales > Dongiaceae > DASXQK01. The sequence continues at coordinate 895 of CAZQLF010000483.1, forward strand.
AGGGGCCGCACCACTCCGCCCAGAAGTCGACGAGCACCGGCGTCGACGCTTTCAGCACGTCGGTATCGAAGCTCTGATCCGTTATCTTGGTGGTCGAGCCCATCATCCCATCCTTGTCTGGATTTGCCGTCCCCAGAGCGGGGTCCAGCGACGCCTTAAAGGGTAGGCAGACGCCCCAATCAGGTCAAGGCGAGAGACCCTGAAGAATGTCGTCCGGCAACACCATAAGGCGCGGGCTTTCCGTCCATAGCAAGGCGCAACGAATTGATTTTCCTGGGTAAATTCTGCTAAGCGCCGCGCGATAGGCTGCCATTTGCCGCAGGTATGGCTGGGCAGTTTCCCCCGGCGTGAGGGGTGCCGGGCGGTTGGTTTTGAAGTCGACGATCAGCACCTCATGGGCGGTCACCAAAAGCCGGTCAATCTGCCCCGAAATCACCCGTCCGTCGCTCAATTCGCCGATAATCGGCGCCTCCGCCCGGCTGCCAGGCCCAAAAATCGGGGCAAATTCAGGATCAGTTAGCAATTCAAGGGTTTCAGCGGCGATTTCCGCCTGCTCGGCCCCAGAAAGCTCGGTTCCACGCCCCGAAAGGAAGCGTTTGGCTGCGGCCCCCCGCTCGCTCTCAGGCAGGTCGGGTAGGGTCTGAAGCAGCCGGTGGATCAGCCGGCCGCGCCGAAAGGCCTGGTCGCCCTTCGTGCTGAGCGGGGAGAAAACCGGCGGATCCTCGCCCCAGCGCGAGGGACTCAATGGGCGCACCGGCTTCGGCTCCGGTGGCGGTGCCTGGTCGATCCAGGGTGTCTTCGGCCGGTCGATCAGCGTCGTGCCGCGCCGGCGCTCTTCGTCGGCTTTCGGCAGACCGCTTTGATCGCCGGCAAGAAGCAGAGCTTCGCCCGTCCAGCCGCCCTCGCCCAGTTCGGGCGAGGAATCGAACGGCGCCGGGACAGCGATGGTGGCAAGCCCGGCGCGGATCGTCTCGTACCAGCAATCGGCGGGTGCGCGGTTTATGCCGCGCCAGCCGCAGATATAGAGCCGGTCTTCGGCGCGGGTCAGCGCGACATAGAGCAGGCGGCGGCCTTCATCCTCATTCGCGCCTTTGGCGACCGTGCGCGCCGCACCGGCAACCGCATCGTCATCGCCGACCCGCGGCAGCCACCCAAGCAGCTCGCGGTCGTCACCATCCTCGCCCAGCCAAAGCAGCCGGATGGGAATGTTGGGCAGATAAACCGTGTCGGGCAGGAAGACGATCGGCGCCTGAAGCCCCTTGGCGCCATGCACGGTCATGATTCGCACGAGACCCGGACCACCCGGCTCGCCTTCGCGCTTCACCTCAATATCGTCGCGCTCCAACCAGTGCAGAAACCCCTGCAGCGAGGGCACATGCTCGCCCTCATAGGCGAGGGCAAGATTCATGAACTCGTCAATGGGATCGGCTGCGTCAGGGCCGAGGCGCGCCAGCAGCTTGCGCCGGCCCTGCAATCGGGCGAGCAGATCGGCATAGAGCTCATAAGGCGGCATGAAATCGACGCGCGCCACCGCCTCGCCCAGGAACGCCCGCGCTTCGCGGAATTCCTCCCGCCGCTCCCACACGGCCCAGAGCGAGCGTTCGCCGCGCCGCGCCGCGAGGCTGACCAGCGCCTCCTCATCCAGGCCCAGCAGGGGGCTCTTCAGCAGCACGGCGAGATTGAGATCGTCCTCGGGCAGCAGCAGGAAATGGCCGAAGGCCATCAGATCCATGACCGCAATCTGTTCGCCAAGGCGCATGCGGTCATGCCCCGCCACAGGCACGTTCAGCGTCTTGAGCTCGCGCACCAGGGATTCGAGCAGCGCGTCACGATGGCGCACGAGAATCAGGAAATCGCCGGGACGCACCGGCCGGCCGCGGGATTCGAGAATCTCGCCGCCATCGATCATCGCCTTGACGCGCCGGGCGATGAGGCGGGCGAGGCGCTCGCGCGGGGAATCGCCGGAGCGCCGCTCTCGCGGCGGCCG
>CAZQLF010000484.1:0-2878 GCA_964594035.1 uncultured Rhodospirillaceae bacterium
AACGCTGCGCGCCCTCGCCCGCGTCCTGCCCATCGAGCCAGACGATATCGAAAAGATCATGCGCGAGCGCAATCGCTATCGCGCGTTCGTGCCGATCCCGGTGCGCGAGAATTTAAGCTGGGACCAAGTTTCCAAGGTCGAGATCAACTCGCCCGATTTGCCCGGCGCCAGCATCGAGGCCGACCAGACCCGCTCCTATCCCTTTGGCGCCACCACCGCCCATGTGCTGGGCTATGTCGGCCCGCCGTCGGAGGATGAGGTGGGCAACGATCCGCTGTTGCAGCTGCCCGGCTTTCGCATCGGCAAAAGCGGGCTGGAAAAAGTCTATGACGGCCAGTTGCGCGGCACCGCCGGCACCAGCGAGATCGAGGTCAATGCGCTGGGCCGCGTGATCCGCGAGCTCGATAGGCGCGAGGGCAATGCGGGCACCGAGCTTGTGACGACGCTCGATATCGGGTTGCAGCAGTTCGTCCAGCAGCGGCTGGCCGAACAGCAGAGCGCCTCGGCCGCTGTGCTCGACTGCGTCACCGGCGATGTGCTGGCGCTGGGCTCCACGCCCAGCTTCGATCCCGTAGCATTCAACCGCGGGCTCACCAGTTCCGAGTGGCAGGGGTTGACCAACGATATCGCCCATCCGCTGACCAACAAGACGATTGCCGGGCAGTACCCGCCGGGTTCGACTTTCAAGATCATGACCGCCATGGCCGCCCTCGAACAGGGCATGGAGCCCAGCCACACCGTGTTCTGCCCCGGCTTCATGTCGCTGGGAAGCGTCAGCTTCCACTGCTGGCGCCATCAGGGTCACGGCACCCTGGACATGCTGGGTGGCATCAAGAATTCCTGCGACGTCTATTTCTACGACGTCGCACGGCGCACCGGCATCGATGCCATCGCCGACATGGCCCGGCGTTTCGGCCTCGGCGACCCCACGGGAATCGATCTGCCGGGCGAGAAAGGGGGCCTCATCCCCGATACGGCCTGGAAAAAGGCAGTGATGAACGATGTCTGGCATCCCGGTGAGACGCTGATCGCTGGCATCGGCCAAGGTTTCATCCAGACAACGCCATTGCAGCTGGCGGTGATGAGCGCGCGGATCGCCAATGGCGGTTATGCCGTGCGCCCGCATCTGACACGGCCGGCCAAGCTCACTGCCGACAGCATGGACAGCGCCATTCCTGCCTTCCCACGCATGAAGGTGAACCCCACGCATTTGAAGCTGGTGGCTGAGGGGATGCGCATGGTGGTGAACGATCAGGACGGCACCGCCTATAACGCGCACATCGCCGAACCCGGCCTGGAAATGGCCGGCAAGACCGGCAGCGCCCAGGTGCGCCGTATCACCATGGCCGAGCGCCTGGCCGGAATCCGCAAGAACGACGATCTGCCCTGGCCGCTGCGCGATCATGCGCTCTTCATCTGCTTCGCCCCCACCAGTTCGCCGCGCTACGCCGCTGCCGTGGTGGTCGAGCATGGCGGCGCCGGCGGCAGGGTCGCGGGGCCCATCGCCCGCGACATCATGCGCGAATGCGAGCAGCGCGATCCGGCTCGGCCGCTGGGCGGCACGAAGCTCGCCGCGCTGCGGGGAGAAGGCTAGATGTCTCAGTTCGTTGCCAGCGGCGGCGGCGGCAATATGAGCGCCTTCGAGAAGCTGCGTCATTTCAACTGGGGCCTTCTGCTGGCCATCGGCGCCACCGCCTCGATCGGTTTTGCCATGCTCTATTCAGCCGGCAATGGCAACGCCGACCCTTGGATGTCGCGCCAGGCGCTGCGCTTTGCCGGCGGCGTGGCCGCGATGATTGTGGTGGCGCTGGTCGATTTCCGCTTCTGGCTGCGCCAGGCCTATCCCCTTTATGGCCTCGCCTTCCTGCTGCTGATCTATGTCGAGATCGCAGGCCATGTCGGCATGGGCGCACAGCGCTGGATCAACATCGGTTTCCTGCAGTTGCAGCCTTCCGAGCTGATGAAGATCTCGCTGGTGCTGGCGCTTGCGCGCTATTTCCATGGCCTCAGCTACGAGGATATCGGCAAGCCGGTGAACGTGCTGATTCCCATCGCCATGGTGCTGATTCCGGCCGGGCTGGTGCTGATGCAGCCCGATCTCGGCACCGCGGGAATGCTGATCCTGGGTGGCGCGCTCATGTTCTTCGCCGCCGGCGTGCGCATCTGGAAGTTCGCCGTGGTGCTGGCGGCCGGCCTCTCGGCGATTCCCATCGCCTGGAACTTCCTGCGCGATTACCAGAAGGATCGCATCCTCACCTTCCTCAATCCGGAGACCGATCCACTGGGCGCCGGCTATCACATTCTGCAGTCCAAGATCGCGTTTGGTTCAGGCGGCCTGTTCGGCAAGGGCTTCCTGCAGGGCTCGCAAAGCCATCTCAACTTCCTGCCGGAGCGCCAGACCGACTTCATCTTCACCATGCTGGCGGAGGAATTCGGGCTTATCGGCGGTCTCGTGCTGCTGGGCCTCTATGCCATCCTGATTGGCTATGGCCTGGCAATCGGCCTGCGCAGCCGCAGCCAGTTCGGGCGTCTTGTCGCGGTAGGGCTGGCGGGCAACTTGTTTCTCTACGTCTTCATCAACATGGCCATGGTCATGGGCCTGATTCCCGTGGTGGGCGTGCCGTTGCCGCTCATCTCCTATGGCGGCACGGCCATGCTCACCGTGCTGGTGGGCTTCGGCCTGATCATGTCCGTCTATATCAACCGCGATCTTCGTATCGGCCGGCGCGGGGGCGTGGGCGACGACTAGCGGACAACGGCCTATCTGATCTTGCCGCGACCAGCGATCCGCCAGATCGCTTCGACTTTCCCACGGCGAACGGCGGCGATCTCTTCGTGAAGATTGACGGTCGAGTCAGAATGTCCGGCGATCAGCTCG
>CAZQLF010000485.1:0-2875 GCA_964594035.1 uncultured Rhodospirillaceae bacterium
CCGCCCGGGAAAGCCCTCGCCCCGGCTGCATGTTTTTCTCCATGGCGGTTATTGGCAGGCCTTCGGCTAGGACGATTTCAGGTTCATGGCCGGGGGGCTGGTCAAGGCAGGAATGGCGGTGGCGGTGCTGAACTATCCGCTCTGCCCGGCCGTGCCGCTGCAGAACGTGGTGCGCCATGCACGCCTGGCCCTGTCTCATCTCTGGCGGGAAGCGCCCTCGCTCGGGCTGAAACAGGACAAGATCCAGATCTCCGGCCACTCCGCCGGCGCCCATCTCTGTGCCATGCTGATCGCCACCCTCTGGCCGAAGTTCCATGCCGGACTTCCCGAGGAGATCGTCCAGAGCGCGATCTTGATCAGCGGCGTCTACGAGCTGCAGCCGCTGCGCTTCATCGAAACCGGCCGCGCTCTCCAGCTGACGGATGAGACGGCCAAACGGCTCAGTCCGCTCTCGCTGCGCCCGGCGGGCAAGGCGCGCATGCTGCTCTGCACGGGCGTGATGGAAAGCATGGAGTTCAAGCGGCAAAGCGCGCTGCTTGGCCGTGCCTGGGCGCGCTATGGCGCGCCGCTGGAGATCGTCACCTTCACGACCCGCCACCACTTCAACATTTTGGACGAAATGGCGCCGGAGAATTCCGCGCTGGTGAAGCGCGCCGTCGATCTGTTGAATTATTGAGGGCGCTGCCGCCCTCGGGCGGAGCGCAGGAGAAAAGGGGATTGTCATGGCCGACCGCCGCAAAGTGATCATCACCTGTGCCGTCACCGGCTCCATCCACACCCCGACCATGTCGCCGCATCTGCCGATCACGCCGGCGGAAATCGCCGAGCAGTCCATCGGTGCGGCGGAGGCGGGCGCCTCCATCATTCATCTGCATGCGCGCGATCCGAAGGACGGCAGGCCCACGCCCGATCCCAAGGTGTTCATGGAGTTCCTGCCGCGCATCAAGCAGAGCTGCGATGCAGTCATCAACATCACCACCGGCGGCGGCGCCGGCATGACGGTGGAGGAGCGGCTGGCAGCACCCTTGCGCGCCAGTCCGGAGATGACCTCCCTCAACATGGGCTCGATGAACTTCGGCCTCTACCCGATGCTGAACCGCTACAAGAGCTTCAAGTACGATTGGGAGCCCAAGCATCTCGAGAACAGCCGCGACTTCATCTTCCGCAACACCTTCAAGGATATCGAGTACATCATGAAGGAGCTCGGCGAGGGGCACGGCACGCGCTTCGAGTTCGAGTGCTATGACGTCGGCCATCTCTACACGCTGGCGCATTTCCTCGATCGCGGGCTCGCCAAGCCGCCGCTCTTCGTGCAGACGATTTTCGGCATTCTCGGCGGCATCGGTGCCGATCACGAGAATCTCGTCCATATGCGCCGCATCGCCGACAAGCTGTTCGGCAATGATTATCAGTGGAGCATTCTCGCCGCCGGCCGCCACCAGATCGGCTTCGTCTCCATGGGCGCGATCATGGGCGGCAATATTCGCGTCGGCTTGGAAGACAGCCTCTATGCCGGTGCTGGCAAGCTCGCGACATCCAATGCCGAGCAGGTGACGATCGTGCGCAAGATCCTCGAGGGCCTGTCTCTGGATGTGGCCAGGCCAGCCGAAGCGCGCCAGATGCTGGGCCTCAAGGGCGGTGACCGGGTCGCCTTCTGAGGTACCTGCCGCCGCGCAATTCTTTACACAGCCTGTGGGTAACTTCCGCGACTCTTCAGATTTACTCTGCGGTTTCCGGCATAAACCCCTCTAATTGCTGACTCAAATTTTTGCGCGTGATGGAATCTGAAATCGCGCGTTTTGGTCGGACAATTCACTATACTTAACTATTCGTAAAACAGACGGATCGGCAAGATCCGCACAGCGTGCGCTGGTTATGCGCCGCGCAAAGGGGGGACCCATGGTTCGCAGACGTATGCAGGCCCTTGGACTCGTCTCGCTGCTGGCATTGGCAGGTGCCGCCACGGCCAGAGCCGATGCGCCGATTGGCGCCGTATCCGAACCGCAAACGAAAGATGCGGTTGCCGTTTCCGCGACGGGCGGATCGGAGCGCGTGCTCGAATACCAGGCAGCCGTCTACCAAAACGATACGGTCATCACCCGCGATCTCGGCACCGCACTGCAATTCACCGATAAAAGCCTGCTCACGGTCAGCAGCAATTCGAAGGTCGTGCTCGATTCCTTCGTGTTCGACCCGAGCTCCGGCACGCTGGACGGGAAGGTGAAGCTCGGCGTGGGCGTGTTTCGTCTCGTGAGCGGCGCTCTCGTGAAGCACGACAATCTGCAGCTGCTGACACCGGTCACCACGCTGACCATCCGCGGGACCGATCTCCTGGTCTCCGTCGAAGCGGATGGCACGACGCGGCTACGCCTTTACGAGGGCTCGATCAGGGTGAAGACGTGCAATGGAACGTCGCTGTGGATGCGTGCCGGGCAGCGCATCGTCGTAGCCCCGACTTGCACCGCCTTCGTCCAGAGCGCCAGTTCCGACAAGGTAGTCGCTGCCGCCGGTGACGGCAGCGATGCGAACGGTACGGCCGATCCCAGCAGCAGCTCGAGTAGCGGTGGATCGAGTAGCGGCGGCGATCCAGGCGGCGATCCAAGTTCGGGCGGCAACGATCCGGGCACCGGCAACAGCGCGAGCGGTGGCCCCGGTCACGGCAATGGCGGATCGGATAACGGCAAGGGCAACGGCGGCGACCCCGGCAACAAATAGTCTTACCGCCCGCTCAGCGGGCGCTGACTGGACGCTGTGAAACCCAGATAAAGCGCAGGCCGAGCAGGATGACGGCGGCGAGCAGCCCCGCCACCAGACCCAGCACAATGCCGATACCGCCCCGGCCGTGCAGATAGCCCAGGTAATACCCCAGGGGAAC
>CAZQLF010000486.1:0-2871 GCA_964594035.1 uncultured Rhodospirillaceae bacterium
CGTCTCCTCGAATGATTTGATTTGACTTTGCAAGTTCACAAGCTCTCGTTCCATTCGAACGATTTGCTCGGACGTCACCGTGGATGATCCATTTTGATTCGCGTGTCGCCGCTCAGCAAGTTGATTCTCTGGTGTTGCTGCCAAGAGTGCCCTGGCAAATCCCGCTGAGAAATTGTTTTGGCCAAGCATAAGCTCTGCCGCTTCGACCTGGCGCAACGCTTCAGCGATGCGGGCGCGGCCGCCATCATCTTCACCGATATCGACCGCGATGGCTTGCTCAAGGGCGTCAATGTCGCCGCGACGGGCCATCTTGCCGCCGCCCTTTCCACTCCCATCATCGCCTCCGGCGGGGTGGCGGGCCTCGACGACCTGACGGCGCTGCGCAAGACCAAGGCCGCGGGCTGTATCATCGGCCGCGCGCTCTATGATGGCGGTCTCGATCTGGCCCAGGCGCTGGCCTTCGTGAAACAGGCGGCGTAGCCCGCCAATGCTGCCCGATTCGCCATGCTGAAGGTGCGCATCATCCCCTGCCTCGATGTTGCGGGCGGGCGCGTGGTGAAGGGCGTGAACTTTGTCGATCTGCGCGATGCCGGCGATCCGGTGGAACAGGCCAGCGTCTACGACGCCGCCGGCGCCGACGAGCTCTGCTTTCTCGATATCGGCGCCAGCGCCGAACAGCGCGACATCATGCTCGATTGTGTCGCCCGCACGGCGGAGCGCTGCTTCATGCCGCTGACCGTGGGTGGCGGCGTGCGCGCGCTGGAGGATATCCGCCGCTTGCTGCTGGCAGGCGCCGACAAGGTTTCAATCAACAGCGCGGCAATCGCCGATCCCGATCTGGTGCGCCGCGCGGCGGAAAAGTTCGGCAGCCAGTGCGTGACCGTGGCTATCGATGCGAAGGGGAGCGGACCGGGGCGCTGGTCCGTCTTCAGCCATGGCGGACGAAAGAATACCGGCCTCGACGCGCTGGCCTGGGCCAGGCAAGTGACGGACTTGGGCGCCGGCGAGATCCTGCTGACCTCCATGGACCGCGACGGTACCAAGCTCGGCTACGACCTCGAGCTGACCCGCTCAATCGCCGACGCGGTCGGCGTGCCAGTCATCGCCTCGGGCGGGGTGGGCGAATTGGCCCATCTGGTGGCCGGGGTACGCGAGGGCCATGCCAGCGCGCTGCTGGCCGCCTCGATCTTCCATTTCGGGCAGTTTTCGATCGCCCGGGCGAAGGCCGCGCTGGCCGCCGCCAGTGTTCCCGTGCGGGTGACCTGAAATTCCCCCTTACATCAATGGGTTGTATGCGTTACACTAGAATGACCGAAATGTAGGGGGTAAGGCCCATGCCGCAGGACCCGGCTCGGCCTCTGGATGCCAGTATTCTTGATCGCCTCTACAAGGTGATCGAAAGCCGCAAGGGTGGGGATCCGTCCCGCTCCAACACCGCCCGCCTTTTCGCCAAGGGGACGGAAAAGATCGCCCAAAAGCTGGGCGAGGAAGCCGTCGAAACGGTGATCGAAGGCGTGCGCGGCAAGAAGCGCGAGTTGGCGGCCGAGTCCGCCGATCTCCTCTATCATCTGCTCGTGCTCTGGGCGGATCGCGACCTGAAGCCCGCGGAAGTCTGGCAACAGCTGGCCGAACGCGAAGGCCTGTCGGGCGTCGAGGAAAAGAAGAGCCGTAAGAGCTAGCGCGGCACGGCAACGCACCGTCAGGAAGGATGCGGCGATGGCCTATGATTCCAACAACATCTTTGCGCGCATCCTGCGCGGCGAAATTCCCGCCAAAAAAATCTACGAAGATTCTCACGCCCTCGCCTTCCACGACATTCACCCCCAGGCCAAGGTGCATGCGCTGGTGATCCCGAAGGGCGCCTATGTCTCCTGGGCGGATTTCAGCGTCAAGGCGAGCGAGGCGGAGATCGCAGGATTCGTGCGCGCGGTGGGCAAGGTCGCCAAACAGCTCGGCCTGGAGGACAGCGGCTATCGCATCCTGGCCAATCACGGGCCGGATTCGCACCAGGAGGTGCCGCATCTCCATGTGCACATCTTCGGCGGCCAGCGCCTCGGCCGGATGATTCAGCCTCTGGCCTAGACGGGTCTGCTCCGACTAACTAACGCAGCAAGAATCCGCGGCCGATGTCGTCGCCTGGTTCGACGGTGAATTTAGCGCTACCCGTGTAGTGGGCCTTGCCGCCCACTTCGACGATCACCGCGTCGAAGCGGCCGGTCATCGTCTTGCGCAGCGCCTTGCCAGTGAAGGTGGCGCCGGTGATGCTTTCGAACCTCCGTTCCTGGCCGAGAGCGACCTGCTTGCGCGCAAATTGCAGAGCGATGCGCGCGGTCACGCCGCTGCCGGTGGGGCTGCGATCCACCTCGCGCTCGGCGAAGACGCAGATGTTCGCCGTCGGCTCGGCGCTCCAGGCATCCTTTCCGTCCGTCAAAATGGTGCCGTAGAAAAAGGCGAGATCGGGATCGTCTGGATGATCAAGCTTGATCTGCGCCTTCGCGGCCTTCGTCACCACGTCGGCGGCATCGGCCAGATCGCGTGTGGCCGAGCGCTTCACGTCGAGATTGAATCGTGCGGCCGGCAGGAAGGCGTAGTAAGCGCCACCATAACCGACATCGACTGCAACCTTGCCAACGCCCGGTACCTCGATCGTCCGGTCGAGGGCAAAGGCATAGGCCGGTACGCTCGAGAACGTCACCGATCCGTCCGGCGCCACCTGCGCTTGCACCAACCCACAGGGACATTGGATCGCGACTTTCGTTTCTCCCGCAATTCGCCTCACGCGGCCGGTGTCCACCGCCCAGCGGCCGAGCGCGATCACCGCATGGCCGCACATGGTGGAATAGCCTTCGTTGTGGATGAACAGCACCGCGA
>CAZQLF010000487.1:0-2862 GCA_964594035.1 uncultured Rhodospirillaceae bacterium
TGGCGCGCTTCTCGCCATTCTCGGCGGCGGCGAAGTAGTACCAGGCCTTCGCCGGACGGACATCGGCGATGGTCTCGAGCCCATCGGCGAGATGTTCGCAATTGTGAAAGTCGAAGAGCGTAATCGGACCCTCGGTCGGCACGTAGCAGTAGCGGGCCGGATTGTGCGTGGTCCACACCTGCATGTTACGGCTGCCGGTGGCGTAGCGGATGTTGATCGGGTCATAGAGCAGCACGCCGCAGTAATCGCGCTTCTTCAATTGTTCGCGTAGCCGACCCAGGCGATAGGCGCGCATGCGCTTCATGTCCGGCTGGGCGAAGCTCTCGATCAGTTCCGAGCCCAGCGTGTCGCGGGCAAGGCGGATCGGCGGGTGAGTATAGGAGCGGGGCAGGGGCTTCGAGCCGGTGGAATCGGGCGCCATGGGAAACAAGGACTCCGCTGGAAATGCAGGCGGAAGCCAGTTTCCGCCCGCCATTCAGCCTCCGTCCAACAGCGATTCGACCTCGATTGGCTGAAATCGGCCACGCCCGTTGGGCTAAAGGCCCGAATTCGTGAAGAAAGTGACGATCTCTGTGTCTGTGTGGTGAGCTACTTCTTCCCCGGCTCCCGCGACAGGCCGCGTTCAGCGAGTGCGGCGAGATACGTCTGCCAGAGCTCGTCCTTCTTCAGCCCCAGCTCATAGAGATATCGCCAGGAATAAATGCCGGTATCGTGCAGATCGTCGAACTTGATGGCGATGGCGTAATTGCCCACCGCCTCCAGTTCGAGGATGCCGACATGGGCGCGGCCGGTGACGAGCTGCTTCTGCGAGGGGCCATGGCCCTGCACCTCGGCCGACGGGCTCTCGACCCGCAATAGCTCGGCGGGGTAGTGAAAGCTGACCCCGTTATCGAAGGTGACTTCGAGAATTTTCTCGGCGCGCTTCAGGCGGATTTCGACCGGCCAGTGGGTGGCACCCAATGGCGTGCCGGGCGGCGGCGTCTCGGACGTCACGTCGCGTCCAGCTGGCGCGCCTCATCGATCAGCATGATCGGAATCCCGTCGCGGATCGGATAGGCCAGCCCCGCCTTGCGGCTGATCAGCTCCTGCGCCGCCGCGTCATATTCGAGCGGCCCCTTGGTCAGCGGGCAGACCAGGATCTCCAGCAGCTTGGGATCGACGCGATTGGCTTCGGCCATCGGCGTCGTCTAATGCCGCACCGGCGGCACTGCGCCGTCGCCGCGCGTATGCGCGGCACTCTCCAGCAGCGCGATCATCACCCGCGCGCGTTCGCTGGGCGAGGGGGCCTCCAGCAGGATCTGTTTTTCCGCCGCTTCGAACGGGCAGAGCATGGCGAGCGAGACGATCAGGCGATCGTCCGCGGTCTGCTCGATGGCCGACCAGTCGATGCGGACATGCTGGTCGGCAAAAAAGCTGCGCAGCGCGCCGATCAGCCGCGTGCGATCGACCGCCGTCGTCGCCGGATCGAGATCGCCGGCATAGCCGCTCCAGTCCGGCACCACGCGCCGATAACCCTCCTGCAACGGCAGTTCGCCCATGATGGAAAAGCGGCACACACCCGAGAGCGTGATCAGATAGCGGCCGTCATCGGTCTCGGCGAAGGAGACGATGCGCCCCGCGCAGCCCACCTTCTGCACCTCCGGCTGCGTGCCCCCGGCATCGGGATCGCGCGGCTGGATCATGCCGATGAGGCGCGGGCCGGCCAGTGCTGCGCGCACCATGGCGAGATAGCGCGGCTCGAAGATGTTCAGCGGCAGCTTGCCGCCGGGCAGCAGCAGCACTGCCGGCAGCGGAAAGATCGGAATCGTCTGCGGCAGATCCTTGAACGATGGCTCGAACGGGCTGCGCCCTCCGTTCGGCGACCGGCCCGGTGCCGGATTTTCCCCGCCGGGCCTATTGCCGCCGGATTTATTGCCAGTTGGGCTCATCGGAACAGCAGAGAGGAGAGCCGCCGGCGGCCCGACAGCGTCAGCTCGTTGGTGGCACCCAGTGCCTCGAAGAACTTCACCAGCTGCTTGCGCGCCGCTTCCTCGTTCCAGTCGCGCTTGCGGGTGATGATCTCCAGCAGATCGTCGATCGCCTTCTCCTGCTGGCCCGCTGCATAGAGCGCCATGGAGCGATCGAAGCGCGCCTGGTGGTTATTGGGATCGCTGGCGACTGCCGCCTCCAGCTCGCCCAGCTTGCCCGCCGCACTGGCGCCCTGTTCGGCAAGTTCGAGCGCGGCCTTGGCCTTGGCGAGTGCGCCATCCTCGCGCTTGTCCGCCGGCGCACGGTCGAAGGCCTTGCGCGCCGCCTTCACATCCTTGGCCGCGATCGCGGCCAAAGTCAGGCCGGCCACCGCCTTCAGATTGCCTGCCTCATGGGCCAGCACCTGGTCATAGATCGCCGTTGCCGTGCCGTGATCGCCCGCGGCAAGCGACTCATCCGCTTGTTCCAGGGCCTCCTCCACCGGCGAGGGGCCATCGGCCGCACCACCGCTTGCCAGGCCCGCCAGCTTGTTGACGAAGGTCTTCACCTGGCTATCCGGCAGTGCGCCCACGAAGCCATCAACCGGCTGGCCCTGATAGAAGGCATAGACGGCCGGAATCGACTGGATGCGCATCTGCGCTGCCAGCTGGTGGTTCTTGTCGATGTCGATCTTGACCATGCGCACGGCGCCTTTGGCCTCGTTCACCGCCTTTTCCAAAGCGGGGCCCAGCTGCTTGCAGGGGCCGCACCAGGGCGCCCAGAAATCGACGATGACCGGGACCGAGCGCGAGGCTTCGATCACATCGGTCATGAAGCTCTTGGTGTCGCTGTTCTTGACTAGGGCGCCGGCGCCATTGGCGCCCGGTGCCGCGCCATTGCCGGCGCCAATCATCG
>CAZQLF010000488.1:0-2852 GCA_964594035.1 uncultured Rhodospirillaceae bacterium
CGACGTCGCCGTAGCCGCAGACCACGGCGACCTTGCCGGCCATCATCACGTCGGTGCCGCGGCGGATGCCGTCCACCAGGCTCTCGCGTGTGCCATAGAGATTGTCGAATTTCGATTTGGTGACGGAATCGTTCACATTGATGGCCGGGAACAGCAGCGTCTTCTTTTTCGCCATCTCGTAGAGGCGATGCACGCCGGTGGTCGTTTCTTCCGTCACGCCCTGGATCGCCTTGCCGATCTTTTCGTACCAGCCGGCATCCTTCTTGAGCTGTTTGGCGATGGCCTTGTAGAGGACCTCTTCCTCTTCATTCGTCGGCTTCGAGATCACCTTCGCATCCTTGGCCGCACGGATGCCAAGATGGATCAGCAGCGTGGCATCGCCGCCATCATCGAGGATCATGTTCGGCGTGCCGCCGTCATGCCAGTCGAACAGGCGATGGGTGAAATCCCAATACTCTTCCAGGCTCTCGCCCTTGTAGGCGAAGACCGGCGTGCCGGCCTTGGCGATGGCGGCGGCGGCATGGTCCTGGGTCGAATAGATGTTGCAGGAGACCCAGCGCACATCAGCGCCCAGCGCCTTCAGGGTCTCGATCAGCACCGCCGTCTGGATCGTCATATGCAGCGATCCGGCGATGCGCGCCTTCTTCAGCGGCTTGGACTTGCCATATTCCTGGCGCACGGCCATCAGGCCCGGCATTTCCGTCTCGGCGATGGCGATCTCGCGCCGACCCCAATCGGCGAGCGATATGTCGGCGACCTTGTAATCCTTGCTGGCGCTCATGGGAGCAACTCCTGAAACTCGATAAGAGCTTGGCGGGAAGGGATTTTGCAAAGAAGGCGGGCCTTGTAGCAACTCGGGACCCGGTGCGCAACTCAGGCCTTCGGCGCAAGGCAGGCGGTTACGCAAGGTTAGCTTTGAGGCATTGGCAAGTCACCGCTTCGCAGCGGTCGGAAGCCCCGCGACATAAGCTCTGTCATACATAGATCCCGATCAGAGATTTCCTCATCCGACGGGTCGCCGCCATGCATGCCCAAGCCGCAATGAGCGAGTTCATGGGTGTTTGGATTATAGAGGTCTACCCAGGTACTGCTTTCGCCCAAGACGTCAGCCAAGATGCAGCCCGACAGAGCAACGAGCGGCGTCACTGCAGTCAGAACACCTACAAATCCAAATGCCACCCATCGGCCTCGCCGGGCCGAGGCTTGGTACTCTAAAAGTCGTAACAAGCGCATCGCGACGCCATCGCGCCATGGCAGTTTGTCAGGAGTAAGGCGACTTCGTGATGAGCAGCTCTATGCTAAGCAAAATGCTCCGGTTTGCTGCCTACGCCGGCATCGCCGCGATCATGGCGATGGAGACGCGGACACCGGGCAGGCTGATGGGCATCTTCGCGGCGTGGCGCGCCGGCGGCTGGTCGGGAAACCATCTGACCCACTCCTCGTTGAGCCCGGCGAAATCCTCGGCATGCACCATGATGACGGTGGCCTGCACGGCGTTCTTCAGCGAGGTGCCGGCCGCTTCCAGGATCGCGGCGATATTGCGCAAGGCCTGCGCCACCTGTTCCTGGATGGTCGTGCCGACAACGGCGCCCGTTGCTGGATCGACGGGCGGCGTGCCGGACACGAATACCAGCCCCGCGGCCCTCACCGCCTGACTGTAATAGGGCGGCGCCTTCGGTGCTTTCGGCGTGTCGATCACAACGCGGGTCATACCCTCATCTCCCTTGGTCTCGTGTCGGTAGTGCGTTCATCCCGGAATCAGTGCCGTGGTGTAGAGCGAATGCAACTGCCAGCCGAGCGCTTCGTAGAGCAGCCGGCCGTCGGGCGTTGCCACCAAAGCGGCGCGGGTCACGCCGTTCTCGATGGCCCTGTTGGCGTGGGCCGCCATGAGGGCGCGGGCGAGACCCTTCCGGCGGTGATCGTCATGGGTGCGGATGCGATCGAAGACGGCGATCCGCCCGGCCGGACCATCGACGAGTCCGAGCCGGCCGCTGGCCGCGATCTCGCCAGCCGTTGTCCTGATGGTGGCGACTGTGAGCGGCGGGCGGGAATCGATGTCGAAGGCATAGCCCTTCGGCAGAACCGGCGCCGGGTCAGCACGCAAGGTCCGGCTCATCATGAATCCGGGCGCCGGAATCACCCAGCGCACCGGCAAGATGGGCTGTACATCTTCCCAGGACGCGCAGACCTTGATCAGGATCCAGGGCTCGACGATGCGTTCAGCCAGGCGGCGCAGATCATCCGTCAAGCGATTGAAGACAAAACGCTGTTTCTGCTCCGGCCAGCCGACATCGACGCGCAGCGCACCCGAATCGCGCTCCGGCGGTGCGACTTCCCGCGTCATCGCCCAGCCGTGAACCCAGGTCTCGACGAGCTTGGGATCGGCGTGAAGCGCGCGCTCGGCCTCAGGCGAGGGCGTTAAAGTCATCGAGCAGAGCCGCAATCCGCCCCGCATCCGCCTGTTCCATGATCAGGCGCGCGCAGCGGGCGGCGGAGAGGAACTCGAGGCCGCGCACCCGCTGCTTGACGCGCGGCAGCGATGGCGTGGCCATGGATAGTTCGCGGATACCAAGCCCGATCAGCAGCGGGGCATAACGCGGGTCGCCGGCGATCTCGCCGCAGACGGAAACCGGAATGCGGGCGCGCAAGGCGGCTTCGGTTGCGAACTGGATCAGGCGCAGCACGGCGGGGTGCAGCGGGTTGTAGAGATGGGCCACCTGTTCCTCGCCGCGGTCGATGGCAAGCGTGTACATCGTCAGATCATTGCTGCCGATGGCGAAGAAATCCGCCTCTTGCACAAGGGCAACCGCCGTAAATGCCGACCCCGGCACCTCGATCCCTACGCGCAGCGG
>CAZQLF010000489.1:0-2850 GCA_964594035.1 uncultured Rhodospirillaceae bacterium
GGCCGCCCCGTCGCCGTGCTCGGTCTCGGCAAGAGCGGGCTCGTCGCAGCTCAGGCGCTCGCCGCCAGCGGTGCTGAAGTCTGGGCCTGGGATGACGATGCATCCAAGCGCAAGGCGATCGCCACGACCGATCTCTATCACTGCGACTGGTCGAAGCCTTCGGCGCTGGTGCTGAGCCCCGGCATTCCCCATGAGTTTCCCAAACCGCATCCGGTCGCAGCCCAGGCGAGGGCCGCGCGCGTGCCGATCATCGGCGAAGTGGAGCTGCTGTTTCGCGCCCAGCCGAAAGCAACGTTCGTCGGCATCACCGGCACCAACGGCAAATCGACCTCCACCGCGCTGATCGGCCATCTGCTGCAGCGGGCGGGCCGCAAGGCCGAGGTTGGCGCCAATCTCGGTACGCCGGCTCTCGCCCTCGCCCCGCTCGATACCGGCGGCATCTATGTGCTGGAGATGTCCTCATACCAGCTCGAGCTGGTGCCAACGGCGCGCTTCGACGTCGCCGTGCTTCTGAACATCACGCCGGATCATCTCGACCGCCATGGCGGCATGGCTGGTTACGTTGCCGCCAAACGGCGCATCTTCGATCATCAGCGCGCCAACGACTGGGCCGTCATCGGCATCGACGATGAGGAATGCCGGCGCATTCGCGATGGGCTCTCCAGCCGCCACGTGGTGGCAATTGCCATCGGACGTGAGGCCAGCAGCGCCGTTACCGTACGGGACGGCATCCTCAGCGACGAGACGGGCCGGCG
This sequence comes from uncultured Rhodospirillaceae bacterium, assembly GCA_964594035.1. Classification (GTDB taxonomy): domain Bacteria; phylum Pseudomonadota; class Alphaproteobacteria; order Dongiales; family Dongiaceae; genus DASXQK01. The sequence goes on from CAZQLF010000489.1 coordinate 756, forward strand.
GATCATGGATCTGGCGAGCGCGCCGGCGCTGCCCGGCCCACACAACTGGCAGAACGCCGCAGCGGCTTTTGCCGTCAGCCGCGCGCTCGGCATCGCCGAAGCGACCATCATCGACGGCATTCGCACATATCCCGGTCTGGCGCATCGCCAGGAGCTGATCGCCACCATCGCTGGCCTGCGCTTTGTCAATGACAGCAAGGCGACGAACGCCGACGCCACGGCCAAGGCACTCGCATGCTATGACCCGATCTACTGGATCCTGGGCGGACGGCCGAAGGAAAACGGCCTCGACGGGCTCGAGCCTTTCTATCCGCGCATCGCGCGCGCCTACCTGATCGGTGAAGCGGCCGAAGCGTTCGGCAGGACGCTGAGCGCGCGCAAGGTCGCCACCAGGCAATGCGGCACGCTGGATCGCGCCGTAGCTGCGGCGGCCGACGATGCGGCGAAGGAAGGCCGCAAGAACGCCGTCGTGCTGCTGTCGCCGGCCTGCGCCTCCTTCGATCAGTTCACAAACTTCGAGGAGCGGGGCAATCGCTTCCGTGAATTGGTCGGCGCGCTGGCCAAGAAGACGGTGCGCGCATGAACACTTTTGCCCGCACCGACCGCAGCGTTGTTGGCCTCTGGTGGTGGACCGTCGACCGCTGGACGCTTGCGGCCCTCATCATGCTGATGGGCGTGGGCGCGCTGCTGGTGCTGGCGGCAAGCCCTGCGGTTGCCGTCCACCTGCATCTCGATTCCTTCTATCTGGTGCGCCATCACTTCGCCCTGCTGGTGCCCTCGATGTTCATCATGCTGGCCATCTCGCTGATGACACCGCTGGGCGTGCGCAGGCTTGCCCTGATCGGCCTCATCATTGCGCTCGCGTTGACTGCGCTTACGCTTGTCGACGGCAGCGAGATCAAGGGGGCGAGGCGCTGGATCGACATTGCGAGCCTGTCGATCCAGCCCTCCGAATTCGTCAAACCGTGCTTTGCCGTGGTTGCCGCCTGGATGTTTGCCGAGCGGCACGGCAAGCGCCGCTTCCCCGGCTATCTGGTTTCCATTGCCCTTTATCTGGGCATCGTCGCGCTTCTGATGGCGCAGCCCGATTTCGGCATGACCTTCGTGATCTCGGTCACCTGGTTTGCCCAATTCGTGCTGGCGGGCCTGCCGCTGCTCTGGGTCGGCGGGTTGCTGGTGGCGGGCGCGGGTGGCGTGGTCGGCGCCTATTTCCTGTTCCCGCACGTCACCTCCCGCATCGACGGGTTTCTCAATCCCGCCGGCAACGACACCTACCAGGTCGATCGCTCGCTGGAAGCCTTCGTCAATGGCGGCCTCTACGGCGTCGGCCCCGGCGAGGGCACGGTGAAGCAGGTCCTGCCGGACGCCCATTCCGATTTCGTCTTCGCCGTGGCCGGCGAGGAGTTCGGCTTCATCGTCTGCGCGCTCATCGTGCTGTTGTTCGCCTTCGTCGTGCTCCGCGGCTACACGCGATTGCTGCGCGAGACCAACATGTTCGTGCTGCTCGCGGCGGCCGGGATCATCACCGATTTCGGCCTGCAGGCCTTCATCAACATGGCCTCGACCCTGCATCTGATGCCAACCAAAGGCATGACCCTGCCCTTCATCAGCTATGGCGGGTCGTCGCTGCTGGCACTCGCCCTCGCCATGGGCATGTTTCTGTCTTTGACCCGGCGGCGCTCGGGCGACGGAGCGCTGACATGAGCGCGCTCGTCCTGCTCACCTCCGGCGGCACCGGCGGCCATATGTTCCCGGCCGAAGCACTGGCCGGCGCTCTTCTGTCACGCGGTTATCGCGTGGGCCTGATCACAGACACGCGCGGGCGCGGCTTCGGCGAACGCCTGCCCGATGTCGAAGTGCAGCGCATCAGCGCCGCCGGCCTTGCCGGTGGCAGTCTGGTGCGCCGCGCGCAGGGCATTCTCAGCCTGTCGCTGGGCTTCTTTCAGGCGCGCCGCCTGGTGAACCGCATGAAGCCGCGCCTCGTCGTGGGCTTCGGCGGCTATGCGTCGGTACCCGCCGTGCTCGCTGGCCAGCGCGCGGGCATTCCGACATTGCTGCATGAGCAGAATGCCGTGCTGGGCCGCGCCAACCGGCT
>CAZQLF010000490.1:0-2846 GCA_964594035.1 uncultured Rhodospirillaceae bacterium
ACAGCCCCCAGGGCGTCGGGCAGCAGGGTGGTGCGCCGCCGGAGGGCCGGCGGCAGCCAGCCGAACCCTTGCCTCGCGCCTACGGGTTGCGGCCATGCGCCACATCACAGCTCCTGACATCCTGCCCGCCGCCGACTACGCCCAGCGCCGCAAGGTGTTGCGCGCGGAAATCGTCGCCACGAAACGCCGCCGCCGGCTGTCGGTCGGGCCCTGCGCCACGCTGCATTTCGAGAACTTCGACACCATGCGCATGCAGGTGCAGGAGATGCTGCATATTGAGAAAGGCGGTGATGATCAACTGCCGGGCGAGCTGGCAGCCTACAATCCGCTCATCCCCAACGGGCGCGAGCTGGTGGCAACCGTGCTGTTTGAGATCGACGATCCGATCCGCCGCGCTACCTTTCTCGCTACCCTCGGCGGCGTCGAGCAGACCGCCTTCATCGACGTCGGCGGCATGCGCGTCGCCGGCGTGGCGGAGGCCGACCAGGACCGCAGCACGGCGGAAGGCAAGGCCTCGGCCGTGCAGTTCATCCATTATCCCTTCAAGCCAGGCGAGATTGCGGCTTTCAAAAAAGCCGGCACGCGCATCATCGTCGGCTTCGATCATCCGGCCTATGCCCATATGACGGTGATGCCGGAAGAGACCCGCGCCGCACTCGCCGCCGATTTCGATTAAGCTGATGCTGCGCGGCGCGTTTGGCCGCCGAAGGAGGCTGTCATGCGCATGAGCTTGGCGGAAATCTACGATCTCAGTCTTGCGGCGCTGCGCGGCAGCGGCGCAAGTGCGGCCCAGGCCGAACCCACCGCCGATTCCGTGCGCGAAGCCGAAGCCGAAGGCATCCGCAATGTCGGTCTCGGCTATCTGCCGATCTATTGCGAGCATCTGCGCTGCGGCAAGGTTAAAGGCAACGCCGAACCGGCAATGACGGAAGTAACGCCGGCCTTGCTGCGCGTCGACGCCCGCCATGGCTTCGCCCATCCTGCTTTTCTGCATGCTCTACCGCGATTTACCCAGATGGCCGAGGCGATGGGTGTGGCGACGCTTTCCGTCACCCATTCCTATTCCGCCGGTGTGGTCGGCTGGTTCGTGGCGAAGCTTGCGGACGCCGGCCTGGTCTCGCTCGCCTTCGCCAACTCCTCGGCCTCGATCGCGCCATGGGGTGGCCGCAAGGCGATGTTCGGCACCAACCCCATCGGCCTGGGCGCGCCTCGCACGGGCCACCCGCCCATCGTGGTCGACATGGCCTCCAGCGCCACAGCGCGCGTGAACATCGTGCAGGCAGCAGCCCGCGGCGAACAGGTGCCGCCGGGCTGGGTGTTCGACAAGGAAGGCAAGCCCACCACCGAGCCGAAGGCCATTCTGGCCGGGGGCAGCGTCGGTCCGCTCGGCGGCGCCAAAGGTTACGGATTGGCGCTCATCGTCGATCTGCTGGCAGCGGGGCTGACCGGTGCCAGCTTCTCCTTCCAGGCCTCATCCTTTGGCACGAATGAGGGCGGGCCGCCGGATGTGGGCCAGCTCTTCATCGCCTTCTCGCCCACGCTCACCGGCGGCGAGGCGCTGGCCGAGCGCCTTGAGCAGCTGGTGGCCGAAGTCGAGGCCCAGCCCGGCGCACGCCTTCCCGGCGACAAGCGCCACGACAACCGCCGCAAGGCCGAGCGCGACGGCGTCGACGTGCCGGAGGATCTGGTCGCGAAGCTGAAGGGATATGCGGCGTAGCAGCCCTCGCCGCCTGATCGTGTGTAACAAAAATATGATGACGATTAGGGAACCGTCAGCCGCAGTGTAGAATTGCAATGACTGTTGGCCAATGAGAGGGTCAGCAGGTTCATTGCGATTGCTGTGCTTGCTTGGCCCTCTGGCAATGACGGGAGGTGAGCAATGCCCGATCGTATGTCGCGGGAGGCCGTCGCGGTATTTCATGACGAGCGCTCTCTTCAGCGTGCGGCTGACGATCTCTTGATTTCCGGGTTCGACCGTTCGGCCATCAGTCTGCTCGCGGGGCAGCGGGTGGTCGAGACGAGCCTGCGCCATTCCTACAAAAGCGTAACCGACCTCGAGGATGATCCACGCGTCCCTCGGGTCCATTATGCAGGCACCGATTCCCGCACGGAAACAAAAAGGGCGGGTAACGGCGGGCTTGGGGGTGGTGTGCAACATCGCGGGATGATCGGAATGGAACGAGCGGTCGCGTGACTGCACCGCTCGTTCTGCGCATTGACATGACCGATATCTCTGCTCGGCCGTACTTTGGTAAGTTTTCGTTCTCGGTGATGATTCGTCGACAGCTTTCGTTCGCCAAAAGGGAGAAGACACATGCGAAAAATCTTGCTCGGTGTTGCAGCCATGGCCGCGATTCTCATGGCCGGCGCCGTCGCCGAACGCGCCCAGGCCATCCCGATTGGCGCAACGGGCATCCGCGCCGCTGCCGACGAAGTCAACTCCATCACCGCGGTGAATTGTCGGCCAGGTTGGCGCCACCACCTAGCCAACTGGGGCTGGTGGGATGGTTGCGTCGTGCGTTCGGCGCCCGTGCTGATCGTGCGCCCGCGTCCGGTGCGCCGGCGCGTCATTATCGTTCGCTAAGCTCGGCATAGCGCGCGTTAATCTTGTTGGGCGGCCCAGGCGGGCCGCCCCTCGAAGGCTTCTCGGATGAGCCGCCGCTTAGAAGCGGTAGCGCATGCCGATCTTGATCTGCCAGGTCGACACGGCGTCGAAGTTCGAGGACTGGAACTTCCGCGTGAAGCTGTCGAACTGGAACTTGTTCTGGACCCCGCCGGTGCAGGCGGCCGCCGTGAATTGGCAGTTCCGCGCCACGATCGGCTGCAGGAAGGAGGGGAAGCCGGTC
>CAZQLF010000491.1:0-2841 GCA_964594035.1 uncultured Rhodospirillaceae bacterium
GGAAAGGCGCCAGACAAGAAACTCGTAGGGACGCCCAGCGCCTAAGCTTTCTCCGACCAGCGGCCCGAGAAGTTCATCGCGCGCGGCGGAATGGGCGAGCCGGACGGCCGCGAGCCGTGGTTCATCTCAGCGGGCCACGACGCCTCCTGCCTCGAGGAGACGCTCTCGGTGTTCGAGGAGTCCGTCGACCTGACGCTCGACGACCTGCCGGAAGGCCATGCCAGCAAATCGGCACCGTTGATGGCGGGCATCTCGGCGTAAGTCTGAAGCGCGCAAGCCCCGGCCGCATCCCGCGGCCGGGGCTTTTGTTTTGTGGGAATGGCGTGCGCCGGCCATGACGTTTGAATGGTGAAGCGCCGGCGGCGCCTTCCCTTCAATCGCCATGCTCGAGCTTGACCCGAGCATCCACCTTCAGTTGATCGTTTCATGCAGATCCTTCCAGCCGGGATTTGCTGCAACGATAAGTTCCAGCTTCCACGCCCGCCGCCAGCGCTTGCGGGATGTTTCGCGCTGGATGGCAGTTCGAATGTCCTCATGCCGTTCGGCGTATACAAGCCGCGTAAGTCCGTACTTTTCGGTGAAGCCGGGTACGAGGCTTTCGCGATGTTGATAGACCCGGCGCGCCAGGTCGCTGGTCACACCGATGTAAAGTGTGCCATTCGGCTTGTTCGTCATGATGTAGACCCAGCCGCTCATGGCCGAAGTATGGATGGCCGGGTCAAGCCCGGCCATGACGTTTGAATGGTGGAACGCCGACCCCGCAATCCCCCATCCGTCATGCCCGGCCTCGAGCCGGGCATCCAAAGCTTCTTCCTCCATTTCCAAATTAGTTGAATACCTATTCAATTTCTGCGCATAGTCCGCCGATAATCCGAGGGCAATATGGCGACTTCTTCCTACGACGCGATCGTGATCGGCGGCGGGCATAACGGCCTGACCGCGGCAGCCTATCTCGCCAAGGGCGGCGAGAAGGACGGCCGCAACAAGCTGAAGGTCCTGGTGCTGGAGCGCGCCCGCAAGGTGGGCGGTGCCGCCATGTCGGACGAAGTCTATCCGGGCTTCACCTATTCCACCTGCTCCTACGTCTGCAGCCTGCTGCGCCCGGAGATCTTTCGCTTCCTCGATCTGCCGCGCCATGGGCTTCAGGTGATCCCCTACGAGATCAACAGCCAGCCCAATCCGCATGGCGAAGGCATCGTCACGTATCGCGACCACGACCGCACGCGGGAGTCGCTACGCCGGCATTCCATCAAGGATGCCGAAGCCTACGATCACTACGCCGCCGAGATCAGCCGGCAGTGCCGCTTCATCAAGCCGCTGCTGATGATGACGCCGCCCGATCCGACGGCGATCAATCCCTTCGCCCAGAACCGAATCAATCCCTGGGGTAAGCGCGAGGATCTCGACGGCCTGCTGCGCATCGCCGCCGAATTCGGCCGCATGGGCGAGAAGCAGATGTACGAGATTATCCGCTTCTGGACCATGTCCATCGGCGACTTCCTCGACGAGTATTTCGAGCATCCGCGCTGGAAGGGTTTCTCCGCCGCGTCTGCCATCATTGGAACCGCGCTCGGCCCCTACTCGCCCGGCACGGCCTATGTGCTGCTGCATCACTATATGGGCGAGGTCGACGGCCAGATCGGCGCCTGGGGGTTCGCTCGCGGCGGCATGGGCAGCGTCAGCCAGGCGATCGCCTCGGCCGCCACCGAAGCCGGTGCGGAAATCCGCACCGATGCCGATGTGGCGAAGATCATCCTCCGCGACGGCAAGGCGATCGGCGTGGCGCTCACAAGCGGCGAGGAGATCTATGCGAAAACCGTCGTCTCCAATCTCGATCCCAAGCGCACCTATTTGAAGCTGCTGGAGAAGAGCGATCTCGACGCAATCGACCCCGACATCCATCGTTATGCCAAGAACTTCAAGATCCGCGGCTCGTCGGGCAAGCTGAACATCGCGCTCAGCGATTTGCCGAAATTCGCCGGCCTGCCGCGCGAAGCGGCCTGGGGCACGATCGATATCGGCGGCGACTTCGATTACATCGAACACGCCTTCGACGATTACAAATACGGCAGCTGGTCGAAGCGCCCCTTCCTCGACATCGTCATCCCCACCACCGTCGATCCGACCATGGCCCCGCCGGGCAAGCATTTCATGTCGGTCTTCGTCCAGTACGTTCCCTACACGCTTGCCGAGAAGCCCTGGGATCCCGCCACCAAGGCTGCCTTCGAGAAGGACGTGCTGGATACGATCGAGGAGAACGCGCCGGGCTTTCGCGACCTCGTGCTGCATGTGCAGACCCGCACGCCGTGGGACATCGAGAACGAGGTCGGACTCACTGAAGGCAACATCTTCCAGGGCGAGCTGACCATGGATCAGCTCCTCTTCAACCGCCCCTTCCCCGGCATGGGCCAGTATCGCGGGCCGTTCGAAGGCTTCTACATGTGCGGCTCCGGCACGCATCCCGGCGGCGGCGTCATGGGCGCGCCGGGTGCCAATGCAGCACGCGAAATCCTCAAGGACTTCAAACACGGAGTCCTGAAATGAATGCGACCCAATCCGCCAACCAATACGACGCAATCGTCATCGGCGGCGGCCATAACGGGCTGGTAACGGCAACTTACCTTGCCAGGGCCGGCCTCAAGCCGATCGTGCTGGAATCCCGCGAACAGACCGGCGGTGCTGCTGCCACCCGCGACTTTGCGCCCGGATACCGCGTCTCGCCGGTCGCCCATCTGCTGCACGCCCTGCATCCAAAGGTGGATAGCGATCTCGGCCTTAAACGCTACGGCCTGCGCGCAGCGCTGCGGCGAGTCGGCACGTCGGCACTGCTCCCCAATGGCG
>CAZQLF010000492.1:0-2837 GCA_964594035.1 uncultured Rhodospirillaceae bacterium
CGGGCCCCGGGGAAGCAAGGGGCCGAAAACCCCGTGCAGCGGGGGCGGGGGGGGGCCAGCCGGCAGAACGGGCGGGGGCCCCGGGTTTCGCGCGGCGCTGCTGTGGCGGCGGCCGGCGCGAGCCGCGGCGCCGGTAATGCTGCCAAAGTTGGGGCGACCAGGCCGGTAATTCTGCCGGCGGGCGGTTCCGGGCCGGGTTCTTCGGGCGGGCCGGTGACGGTGCGGGATCTCCAGGCCGGGATCAACAGCGTGCAAAAGGCCGCGGCGGGCGGCAGCCGCGATGCGATGGTGGCGGTGGGCCGGAGCTTCGTCGTGATCACCGACGCCACCAGCATCGCGTTCCGCGACCGCACGGGCGGTACGCTGGCGTCGAGCGATCCGCGCATCACCCAGGGCTTCTCCACCGGCGATTTCTTCAGCGCCTTTACCAATGGGACGAACGAGGAGATCGATCTGAACCGCAACAGCGGTTTCCGCGCGCCGTGCCAGAGCGTGGCGAAAGGCAACGGCTGCCTGGGCGGTGGTGGTTTCTACGATACCCGCGCGGTGTACGACCCGGTGAGCCAGCGCTTCTTTATCTCGGCCCAGGTCAGGAACGGCATCACGACGCTGATGGACGGCATGAGCCTGGGCAATACCAATGGCCAATACAACCATCCCTGGGCCTGCGCGTATTGGCATGATCCCGACGCGCCCGATCCCAAGAACAACAAGGTGTTCACCAAGGATCAGACCGTGTGCCTGATGTCGCGGCATCTGAAGGTGCTGGCGGTGTCGGTGTCGGAGGATCCGCGCGATGGGTTCCATCAGTACATTTATACCGGCACCACGGACGCCGACTGGCCCTGGATTGCGGTCAACGGCTCGCGCGTGGTGCTGAGCAACTGGAGTGATGTGAACGAGCCGCCGCAGTGGCCGTCGCCGCAGCCGGTGGTGCTGGTCTTCAACCTGCCCGACGTGGCTGCCGGCGCCACCCATCCGGCCTTCTTCGCCTATTTCCCGCAGGACCTGGATGACTTGCGGGCGGTGCTGCCGCCGGTCCACCACGGCAACACCCAGGGGCTGACCTTCCTCGTGCACGGCCGCGAGTCGGCGCTGCGGATCTACGGCATCCCCGACGACGCCGACCCCTGGCACGCGCCGCCGCTGGTGAAGACCCAGGAGTACGGGCTGTCGCACAACGCGCCCTCGGCGATGGGCGCCGCCTATCGCAATGGCAAGCTGTATTTCGTCGATTCCACCGGCGAGGATAAATGCGTCGGCGCCTCCTACATGGACGCGAGCGTGCGCAACGGGTGCGGCTGGTGGTGCTGCCGGTGAAATACGACGGGCAGAGTCTGACCTCGTCCGATGCCGGCAGCGACGGGTTCATCGATACCAGCTTCTTCCCCGGCGACGGGCTGAGCTACGACAACCCTTCGGTGGATGTGAACGCCGGCGGCGGCATCATGATCGGCTATCACATGGAGCCGTTCACCACCGATGGGCAGCCCTCGGCCGGCGGCTCGTTTGTGTCCGCGGGATCGCAGACGCCGTCCAATGCGGTGGTGCAGGCCGGCGTTGCGTCCATCTGCACGCCCAGCCAGTTTGCCGGCGGCAAGCTGTCGGCCTGCCGGCACACCAACGACTACACCACCACCGTGGTCGATCCGGCCGACGACACTGGCTTCTGGACCGCGTTGCCGTATGTCGATACCAACGGCAACGCCAATAATGCCGCCGTCCTGACTTCCATCAATCAGCTGACGGTGACGCTGTTCTGAGAGGCGCAGCCCGCCGCGGGTTGGGCGCCCCGGGCCGTGGCCGCTCGCGTCGGGCCGTTGCATCGGTGCCCCTGGATACCGGCGTTCGCCGGTATGACGACACGAACCTTGCGGTGCGAGCTACCACTGTCACGGGTTTTATTGCATATATTTGCATATGCATATTTGTGCGTATATGCTGCCGGCAGGTAACTCTGGACAGGCGGGATTTACGATGGCATTGCCGAATCTGTTGCGGAACAAGCTGCGTCTTCCCGTGGTGGGGTCGCCGCTGTTCATCATCTCCAACCCGGACCTGGTGATCGCCCAGTGCAAGGCCGGGATCGTCGGCTCGTTCCCGGCGCTCAACGCGCGCCCGGCGGATCAGCTGGAGGTGTGGCTGCGCCGCATCAACGAGGAGCTGGACCGCCATAACCAGGCCCATCCCGACCGGCCGGCCGCGCCCTACGCCGTCAACCAGATCGTGCACCGCTCCAACGGCCGTCTGGAGCACGACATCGAGGTGTGCGTGAAGCATCGCGTGCCGATCGTGATCACTTCGCTCGGCGCGCGCACCGATCTCAACGACGCGGTGCATTCCTACGGCGGCATCACGCTGCATGACGTGATCAACGACCGCTTTGCGCGCAAGGCGGTGGAGAAGGGCGCCGATGGCCTGATCGCGGTGGCGTCGGGGGCGGGCGGGCATGCCGGCACGCTGTCGCCGTTCGCGCTGGTGCAGGAGATCCGCCAGTGGTTCGACGGGCCGCTGCTGCTGTCCGGCTCGATCGCCACCGGCTCGGCGGTGCTGTCGGCGCAGGCGATGGGGGCGGACCTGGCCTACATCGGCTCGGCCTTCATCGCCACCCATGAGGCCAACGCCGACGCGCGCTACAAGCAGTGCATCGTCGACAGCCGCGCCGACGACATCGTCTACTCCAACCTGTTCACCGGCGTGCACGGCAACTATCTGCGGCCGTCGATCGTCGGCGCCGGGCTCGATCCCGACAATCTGCCGGTGTCCGATCCCAGCCAGATGAATTTCGGCTCCGGCGGCAACACCGACGCCAAGGCCTGGAAGGACATCTGGGGCTG
>CAZQLF010000493.1:0-2832 GCA_964594035.1 uncultured Rhodospirillaceae bacterium
ATTCAGCATGCGCGCCGTGCCCTTGATCCGGTGTGCCATGGCGCGCGCCTCTTCCCAGTTCCGCACGTGACAGGCCTCCGCAAGTCTGGCGAGGTCTTCGGCATTGGTATCGGCAAGGCTTTGCACCAGTTCCGCACGCACGTCGGCATCCCCTCCAGTCAGGCTGTCGAGCATCGGCCACAGGCCGTCGGCGTCAGCGGCAGAAAACGGGGCATAGCCAAGGTCGGCAAGCAACCCGGCAAGTTCGGCGTCGCTGGCACCAATGGGAAACGCGCCCGCGCAGCCTGCGGGCAGGACGGCGGGGATGGCACCACGGTCACAAGCCAGCAGTCGCAGGCCCGGCCCCCGATACGCCGGAGAGTTCGAGGTGGACAGCCAACGGCACACTACGACGTCGACAGGCAGAGCGTCCGGCGCATGGCTCGCACCGTCGACGATGGACAACCCCATCGATGCCAGACGCGCGCCAATGTCCTCGCGCTCTCCATCGCGCCATTCCCCTTCGGCAAAAAGCGTCCGGAACATGTTGGCCTCCGGCATCACGGGGCAATATGGCAACGGCGTGCGAAGTCAATCAGCTCCAGCAGCGTCGTCACATTGAGTTTCTCCATGATGCGGGTCTTGTGGCTGCTGACGGTCTTGTTGCTGATGAACAGCAGGTCGCCGATGGCCTTGTTGGACATGCCCTTGCTGAGCATCTGCAAGATCTGGATTTCCTTGTCGGTCAGTTGCCGCAACAGCTCGTCGTCGTCCATGACCTTGCCCGGCAGCACGCCGGCTTCGATGACCTGGGACGGGAACACCGTGTAGCCCGCCAGCACGGACTCGACGCACCGCATGATGTCGGTCATGTCCTGCATCTTGCTGACGTAGCCCCTGGCGCCCACCTGCATCGCTCGCGGCGCGAACGTCAGCGGATCCTGCCCCGAGATCACCAGCACCCGGATGTCCGGCGCAATCGCCTTCAGGCGCGGGATCACTTCGAGCCCATTGATCTTGGGGATGTCGAGGTCGAGGATCACCAGATCCGGCTTGCACTGGCGCACGACGTCGATTGCCGACTGCCCATTGTCCGCTTCGAGTATCGACGACACACCCAGCATCTGCGATAACTGCGTCTTGAGGACAAGACGAAGGGCTGGGTGATCATCGACAATCAGGACCGTAATCATTCTTGCTTCTCCAGACAGTGGCAACGTTCATTGACTGATCGAACCGAAGGAAACTTCCTATCTCCTGTGTCGATATTGTCGTAAGTAACACACCCTGCCGCAGCACGATCATTCCGCATTTATGCTCGGAAATTTCCCAGCCTCGACGACATCGGCGTGCCGCATCCAGCGCTCGATGCAATCACGCAACTCTGGCAGCCTGATTGGCTTGAGGAGGAGATCATCCATACCGACGGCGCGCGCGCGCAACTTGTGCTCTTCGGTCTCATCCGCGCTAAGTGCCACGACAGGCACGTGCCCTGCCCCGCCAGCCTCCGATGCGCGAATCTCGCTGGTGAGATCGTAACCGTCCATGTTGGGCATGTGGCAATCGGTGAGCACCATGCCGTAACGCTTTTGTCGCAGCGCATCCAATGCTGCCTTTCCATCGGACACCACGTCGCACACGAACCCCAGCTTCTCGATCTGCCAGCGAAGCACGATCTGGTAGGGCGCATGATCCTCCACCACCAGGATCGGCAGCGCCGTGCGATCCGTCGGCGAAACGGCCTCGGCAGCCTGCACCAGCGCGCCGGCCCGGCCCGCCGTGTCGGGCTCCGGCATGGCCGCGCGTTCGGCAGTCTGCATCGTCAGCTTTACCCTGAACGTGCTGCCGATGCCAGGCGTGCTCGATAGCGAGATGGCGCCGCCCATCGCCTGAACCAGCCGCGAACAGATGGACAGACCCAGCCCGCTGCCGCCGTACTGCCGCGTGGTCGAAATGTCGGCCTGCACGAACGGGTCGAACAGGGTGGCCTGCTGGTCTTCCGGCACGCCGATCCCGGTGTCCTCGACATCGATGCGGATCTCCTGCGCATCGCCATGATCGGCCTCCAGCACAAGCCGCACCTTGATGCCGCCGCGCGCGGTGAACTTCGCGGCGTTGCCGACGAGATTGAGCAGGATCTGGCGCAGCCTGACCGCATCGCCCATCAGGCGCGCCGCTACGCCGGCTTCGGCGTGGAATTCGATCGAGAGGCCCTTGGCGGCGATCTGGCGCTCGAGCACGCGCAGTACGTCCTCGACGATCGCGCGCAGGTCCACCGGCATCCGCTCCAGCTTCAGGCGTCCCGATTCGATGCGCGAGAAGTCGAGGATGTCGCCCAGCATCTCGAGCAGCATTCGCGCCGAATGATCGGCCAGGTCGAGTTCCTCGGATTGCCGGGCAGACAGCGCGCCATCGCGCAGCAGCTCCAGCGACGCAATGACCGTGGCCAGCGGCGTGCGGACTTCGTGACTCATCGTGGCGAGAAAGCGGGACTTCGCCTCCGCTGCGGCTTCCGCCTGGCGGCGGGCGGTGGCCAGTAGCGCCGTGTGGCGCTGCTCCTCGGTCACGTCCATCGCATAGCAGTACCAGATGGTGGTGTCGTGATCCCCCGCGTGCGGCTTGCCGGTGCCAATGCGGACCCAGCGATTGTGGGGCTTCAGGAAGAGCACGATGTCGATCGGGGTGTTGCCGGCCATCGATTGTGTGATGGCGTCCACGAACCTGGATTTCTCGTCGCCGACCAGATTCGGAAATATGCCGCCCCCATCGCGCAGGAACTCGCCCGCGGACCAGTCCCAGTATGGGCCGGCCATCCCTTTTTCCCAAGGCACCCAGACATTTCCGGGTGGCTCC
>CAZQLF010000494.1:0-2828 GCA_964594035.1 uncultured Rhodospirillaceae bacterium
GGCGACTCCTTCGGCCCGTTTGATTGGAGGTAGTGTGGCCTGAGGACGGTTGTGGAATCCGTGAACGATCGCTGGACGTGCTATTGCTGCGGAGAAGAGCATGACGAGCTGCCGCTCGACATCGGAATGCAATTCCCCGATCCGTGGCTCGACATCCCCGAGGCTGACCGCCCCAACCGCGGCTTTGCCAACAGTGATGCCTGCGTCATTGACAAAAAGTGGTTCTTCCTGCGCGGCTGCATTGAGATTCCGATTGTCGATATGCAGGAGCTCTTCATCTGGGGTGCCTGGGTCTCGCTGTCACAGACCAGCTTCGAGCGCGTCAAGGAATTGTGGAGCGCCACATCCCTGGAGAACGAACCACCGAAGTTTGGCTGGCTGTGCAACCGAATTGCCCCATATCCGGATACCTACGCGTTGCGCACGAATGTTCGCCTGCGCAGCGGCAATCTTCGGCCATCGATCGAGCTCGAACCGACCGATCACCCACTCGCCATAGAACAGCGCCAGGGCATCACGCGTGGACGCGTTGAAGAGATCGTGGCGAGCATTTTGCATCCACAGGGTGGTAGATCAGCCAGTCAAGACCGACGTTGATGGGCGAGAGTATACTCGAGCTCACCATCCTGATGCCTTGCCTCGACGAGGCCGCCACCGTCGGGCGCTGCGTGGAAAAAGCGAAGGCCTATCTCGCCCGCGCCGGCATCGCAGGCGAAGTGCTGGTCGCCGACAATGGCAGCCGCGATGGCTCACAGCGCCTGGCCGAAACGGCAGGTGCCAGGGTGATCGCGGTCGAGAGGCGCGGCTATGGCGCCGCGCTGCAGGCCGGCATCGCCGCGGCACGCGGCCGCTTCGTTATCATGGGCGATGCCGATGACAGCTACGATTTCAGCAATCTCGATCCATTCGTTGAGAAATTGCGCGGCGGTACATCGCTGGTGATGGGCAACCGCTTTGCCGGCGGGATCGAACCGGGTGCCATGCCCTTCCTCAACCGCTACCTCGGCAATCCGGTGCTGAGTTTCATCAGCGCCTTGTTCTACCGCAGCGCCTGCGGCGACGTGAATTGCGGGCTGCGCGGATTCGATCGCCGTGCGATTTTGAGTCTCAACCTGACCATGCCGGGCATGGAGTTCGCCGGTTAAATGGGGGAGAAGGCCGCGGTCAACCGGCGCCCTTTCGCCGAAATACCCATCAAGCTGTTCCCCGACGGGCGCGGCCGGCCGCCGCATCTGCGACCCTGGCACGACGGCTGGCGCCAGCTCAAGTTCCTGCTGATGCACAGCCCGCGCTGGCTCTACCTCTACCCCGGGCTGGTGATGACCTTCGGTGGGCTCGGGCTGATGACGCTGCTGGCGCTCACCGGCAGCGTCACCATCCTGGGTATCGAGCTTCAGGTTCACAGCATGCTGGCCGCAGGTGTTTTCGGCCTGCTTGGCGTGCAGACGCTGAGCTTTGCCGTGCTGGCACGCCAGTTTGCGGTGCGCGAAGGCTACCTTCCCAGCAACACGCTGCTCGACCGCCTGCGCCAATGGGGAACCATGGAGCGGGTGACGGTGACGGGCGTCATCGTGCTGCTGGCGGGCCTTGCCGGTCTGCTGCTGGCCGTTCTGCACTGGGCCATGCTCGGCTTCGGGCCCCTCAACTACGGCGCCACCACGAGGGCCATCGTGCCTTCGCTGGTGGCGATGGGGGTGGGCCTTCAGCTTGTGCTCAGCGGCTTTCTCTCCGGCATGCTGGAACTGCCGAGGATCGACGACCGGCGCTGACCCTGCCGGAGCACTTGCCCGCAAGCGCGCGGCGTAGCATCCTTCGCTCGTCAAGATATCGGGGGGTGACACCAATGTCAGAGCAGCCTGTCGGCGATAACAAGACGTCCATTTCTGAGGAACAAAAGGCTTCCGAAAGCCGGCGTCCCGTCCTGCGCAAACTCGGGAAGTTTGCCGCGGTAACGGCGCCCGCGATCGCTCTCATTCTGTCCGCCGGGACCAAGCCTGCCGCGGCTATTACCAGCATATCGCCTCTTTAATTGAGGCCCGCCTGTTGCGGCGGGTTCGGCGGCGGCAGATTTGCCTGCAGATGGTTTGGCGCGCGTCTATGGGGCGGCTAGCCAGAGCCGCCGAAAAACCGCCAGAGGTCGCAACAGACACGCGGGTCCGGACTCAAGTAGCTCCTGGAGGCTTTTTGGCCTGGCCGGGGGCAGCAGCCTCGCCGGCTCACGCTTTATCCAGTCGCGCAAGCGCGATTGGCCAGGTGGCGTCGGCTTCAGTCCAAATTGGCGCAAATAGCGATTCACCTGATAAATCCGGGCGCGGCCTTCGCTTTCGCGCAGACTGTAATTGATGCTCATGCTGACGGAGACCTCGCCTCCATTCGTCACCCAATGCGGCCCGAGAGGCGGGTTGTGCAGGGCCGCACCCGGGACGAGCGCGCAATCCACCGCTCGGCCTCGCAGGTCGTCGCGATACGCCGCCGCGTGCTTGTCCCCGCCGTAGTAGCGCTCGATCATTGGTTCACTGAGGACCTGCCTGTCCTGCGGATCGAGGATGTAGACATTCTTGCGCCCGCGTAGCTGGAACAGGAGATTGGATTGATGGTCGATGTGATAGGGCGTGGTCACGCCCGGTGAACTCAGAAGTATGGTCATGGACGACCAGCCGATTTCCCGCCGCAGCGCGGATCCGGAGAGCGCGTCGGCTTCCTCGAGTATCTGGCGATGAAGCATGCGGTACTCGTCATCGCAGGCCTGCACGCCGGACAGGCGCAGACGCGTCGTCCCTTGCGCAAGCGAAGCGATCAAGGCTGCCGGACGCCATTCGCCCGTGTAT
>CAZQLF010000495.1:0-1412 GCA_964594035.1 uncultured Rhodospirillaceae bacterium
GCGCCGACGTCCGACGCGCTCGGGTACGACGCGAGCCGCAACCGCCTGTACGTCTCGGCCAATCGCCAGGCGCGGCACCTGTCGCGCGTGCTGCCCGGCGGGCTTTCCGGTTCGGCACTGCTCGCCGGCATCAAGGGCCTGATCTATGCGGGCCTCGGCCTCACCGGCGGCGCCAAATATCTGAAGGTCGGGCTGAAGCAACTCGGCCTCGCATTGCCGCGCCAGCTTCTGGCCGATGGCGGGCATGTCGAGCGCAGCCCCGCGGTGCAGCTATCCGTGCTGCGCGATCTGGTGGATATCCGAGCCGCCCTGCACGCCGCGGGACATGAACCGCCCGGCGATTTGAACCTCGCCATCGATCACATGGCGCCGGTGCTGCGCATGTTCCAGTCGGGCGATAGCGGGCTTGCGCTTTTCAACGACAGCAGCGAGGGCCCGGCCGGGGCCGTCGATCTGACATTGTTGCGCGCCAATGCGAAAGCGCGGCCGCTTTCGAGTGCCCCGCAATCGGGATTTCAGCGTCTCGCCGCAGGGCAGGCCCTTCTGATTGCCGATGCGGGCGTGCCGGCCGCGCCCGGCCATGACATGCATGCCCATGCCGGCACGCTGAGCTTCGAATTCTCCCATGGCGATCAGCGCCTCATCGTCAATTGCGGTGCGCTGAACGCCGGCGGCGAATGGCGCATGGCCCAGCGCGCCACCGCCGCCCATTCGACGCTGACGGTGGACGATACGAACTCTTGCATGCTGATGCCGGACGGCAATGGGTTATTGCGCCGCCCGGCGATCGTCGCCTGCCGGCGCGAGGAGCAGGAAGGCAATGGCTGGCTCGATATGAGTCATGACGGTTATCAGCCGGGCTTTGGCCTGATCCATCATCGCCGTATCTTCCTATCTGCCGACGGCAACGATTTGCGCGGCCATGACAAGCTCGAGGGCAAGGGCGGCAAGCGCTTTGCCCTCCGCTTCCATCTGCATCCCCAGGCCGTCGCCAATCTGGCACAGGATGGCCAGGCCGTATTGCTGCGCCTGCCGGGCGGTGCCGGTTTTCGGCTACGCAGCAGCGGGGCAGAGGTCAGTCTCGCCGAGAGCATCTATCTTGGTGGGAGCGACATGCGCCGCAGTCAGCAGGTGGTGCTGAGCGGCGAACTCCATGGCGCCGGCGCCGAGGTCAAATGGGCGCTGACACGGGAGAACAGGAAGAAATGACACGCGGCACTTCTCCGCGCGTCATGCCCGGGCGGCGTAGCCGAGCCCGGGCATCCACGACTTAAGAAGAGTCGCCACAGAGACACAGAGAAGATCAGGTGCCTTTGCATTCTCTTTCGTCATGCCCGGCCTTTCGCCGGGTCTCCAGCTTTCTTCAAGCCCAAGTTCTGGCTTGCCGCCCCCAGGCCCGGCCTAACGGGAGG
>CAZQLF010000495.1:1422-2816 GCA_964594035.1 uncultured Rhodospirillaceae bacterium
CGAGGTTGTCGGCGCGGTGGTCGACCGTGCTCGGGAAGCTGTCGCCGATCTGCGGGGCCAGCTCGGGGGTCGGCGTAAGGACGGGCTTGCGGGGAGGGGCAGGTGCGACTCTAGCCGCTACCTAAAGCTGCCAGTACTGGCGGCCGGCGGGGGGGTCGCGGCCGCCCCAGATCCCCTTGAGATCGGGGATCAGGCCGCCCGGCCGCACGAGCCGGCCGAGATCGCCCGATGACATGTCGCGATATTGGTCATGGGCCACAGCGCCGACCAGGCAATCGAAGCCGCCATCGGCCGCCGCGAAAAAATCACCGCACAGCTCGATGTCATAGGCAGCCTTCGCCTCGGCTGCCTCGGCGCGCGGATCGTGCACCACGACGTCATGGCCGCGGCGCTTCAGCCCCTCGATCAGATCGACGACCTTGGAGTTGCGCAGGTCCGGCAGGTTCTCCTTGAAGGTGAGGCCAAGCACGAGGCTGCGTGGCTTGCCGTGGAGTCCTGCGTCTTTCGCCGCTTCGGCGATGCGCCGGGCGAGGTAATCGCCCATGCCGTCATTGATGCGCCGGCCGGCGAGAATCACTTCGGCCTCGTGGCCGAGCTGCTGGGCGCAATGGGCGAGATAGAAGGGATCGACGCCGATGCAGTGGCCGCCGACGAGGCCCGGGCGGAAATCGATGAAGTTCCACTTGCTGCGCGCCGCATCGAGCACGTCATATACCGAGAGACCGAGATCGCCGAAGATCATCGCGACTTCGTTGATGAAAGCGATGTTGATATCGCGCTGGGCGTTCTCGATCACCTTGGCCGCCTCCGCCGTGCGGATATCCGGTGCGCGATGGATGCCCGCGCCCGTCACGCGGCCATAGAGATTGGCCAAGCGCTCGGTCACGTCGGGCGTGGATCCTGCGACCACCTTGACAATGGTTTCCAGCCGGTGCCGCGCGTCGCCGGGATTGATACGCTCCGGCGAATATCCGAGGAAGAAGTCGCGGCCGGACTTTTTCCCCGAGGCGCGCTCCAGCGCCGGCCCGCAGATATCCTCCGTCACACCGGGATAGACCGTGCTTTCGAAAACGACGATGGGTGCGCCCTTCTCTGCGCTGCGCCCGGCCAGCGCCCGGCCGACAGACTCGCACGCCCCGAGCAGAGGTCGCAGATCGGGCTTGTTCTTGTCATCCACCGGCGTGGGCACGGTGACGATATAGATTCCCTGGTCGGCCAGGATCGCGGCATCGCTGCTGACTGTGAGATTGCCGAGCGCCACCAGATCGTCCGATTGGACTTCGCCGGTTCGGTCATGGCCGGCCTTGAGATCGGCGATGCGCGCCGGGTTGGTATCGAAACCGGCGATGTGCGCGCCGCCTTGCCTGGCGAGTGCCACTGCCAGCGGCAGGCCG
>CAZQLF010000496.1:0-2812 GCA_964594035.1 uncultured Rhodospirillaceae bacterium
AAATGAGCGGGCGGCTCGCCAGCGCCGCGACCGCCGAATCTGAGGGACGCAGCTGGTGCGAGAAGAACCTCGCCCGCGCGCCGGACCGTATCACCCAGCTTTAGTCGTTCTTCTTCGATGGGGAGGACGACGTGGCATGTCGGGGCAGCCCGTCGGCGAGATGGACCCAGGCCAGCTGTTCGGCGGCATGGACATGGGCCTGCGGTTTCACGCTCAGCGGATCCTCGAGGCTCGGCACATGAATGTGGACCTCGTCCGCCCAGCGCTCGCCCTCATAGGCGATGGGCGAGCCGCAGCGCGCGCAGAAGCTGCGCGAGACGCCGGGCGATGAGGCATAGCGGCGGGGCTCGCCGGCCAGCAGCCGGAAATTCTCGCGCTTGAAGCCGGCGTAGGTGGCGAAGGCGGCCGAGTTCGCTCTGCGGCAACTCTCGCAATGGCAATGGGCGACCCAGACCGGCTCGCCCTTGACCGCGTAGCGAACG
Source organism: uncultured Rhodospirillaceae bacterium (assembly GCA_964594035.1). Classification (GTDB taxonomy): domain Bacteria; phylum Pseudomonadota; class Alphaproteobacteria; order Dongiales; family Dongiaceae; genus DASXQK01. Next base: position 483 of record CAZQLF010000496.1, read on the forward strand.
GCGCCGCAAAGACAGCGCCCTTCGCGCTCTCCGCTTGTGCCCAACCGACCCTCCTCAGCCTTGCCATACCCGTGCAAAAAAAGCTTACGCCTGGGGCTATAGGCTGCCAAGCCGGCAGCGCAAAATGCCGTTAGGTTTTCGGGCAAGATGTCCGACATCTCCATCCAGTTCGAATCGTATGATCTGCCGCTGATCGCCCTCATCATCGGCTGGCCAGGACTCCTCATGGGCGCGCTCGCCGGATTCCTTGTCTGGCGCAAGCATCGGGTACCGGGCGCAGCGCTGGGCGCGGTCGGCGGCATCTCCCTCTGGCTCGCCGTCAGCTACCTCCTCGCCTGAGGTCAGGCCAGGGGCTCGCTTGCCACCACGATACCTCCGGCCGCGGGCTTGAAGTGCAGCCGCCGGCGGTGGAATGCCTCCAGGCTTTGCCGATGGGCCACGCTGACCAGCGTCGTCTCGGGCAGGCGCTTCTCCAAAAGCCTATAGAGATAGGCTTCGGTTTCCGGATCGAGGGACGACGTCGCCTCGTCGAGGAACAGCCAGTCGGGGCGCTGGAGCAGCGCGCGCGCGAAAGCCAGGCGCTGCTGCTCGCCAGGCGAAAGCCGCCGGTCCCAGTGATGGAACTCGTCCAGCCGGCCGGCATAGTCGGGCAGCTTGCAGGCTTCGAGGGCACTGGCGATGTCCGCGTCGCTGAACCTGCCGGGTGCGGCCGGGAAAGTGACGGCGTGGCGCAGGCTGCCGATGGGCACATAGGGCTTTTGCGGCAGGAACAAGAGGCGTCTCAGGCGCGGCAGCAGGATCCGGCCGGCGCCATAAGGCCAGATGCCGGCGATGGCGCGCAGGAGCGTGCTCTTGCCCGAGCCGGAAGGCCCGCTGACGAGCAGCCTGTCGCCGGCGGCGATATCCGCCCCGATGCCGCCGATCAGGGTGCGCCCATCGGGCAGGCCGAGATCGAGCTTCTCGATCTCGACATCGTCGCCTTTCGCTTCACCGAGCGCGATGCCGGCGCCATCGGCACCCGCGGCTTCGGCCTTGGCGATCGCCCGGTCGAAGCTGATCAAGCGATCGACGCTCGCCTTCCAGTCGGCGAGGTCGGTGTAAACATTGATGAACCAGGATAGCGCGCCCTGCACCTGGGCGAAGGCGTCCGCGGTCTGGGTGAGCACGCCGAGAGTGATGATGCCGGCGAAGTAGTGGGGCGAGGCGACAACGAACGGAAAGACATTGGCCAGTGTGCTGTAGAAATAGATGAACCAGTTGAGTCGCTTGGTGAGCAGCATGACCTGATACCAATTGGCGACCACCTGGGAGAATCGATCCCAAAGACGCGCCCTTTCGTCGGGCTCACCGCGATAGAGCGCCACGCCTTCTGCGTTCTCGCGCAGGCGAACCAGGGAGAAGCGGAAATCTGCTTCGAATCGCTGCTGCTGGAAGCGAAGGGCGGCAAGTCGCCGGCCGATCACTTGGGTGAGCCAGCTGCCGCCGCCGGCATAGAGAACGGCCACCCAAAGCATGTAGCCCGGGACCGAGATGCTCGATCCGGCGATGGCAAAGCTGAAGGCGCCCGAGAGCCGCCAGAGAATCATCAAGAACGACAGCAACGTCGTTGCCTGATTGATGAAGTTGATACTGAGGTTCAACGTCTGGTTGGCAAAATTGTTGAGATCCTCCTGGATGCGCTGATCGGGGTTGTCGGCTCCGCGGCTGGTCAACTCCATCCGGTAGTAGACGCGATTGGCAAGCCAATTTCCCAAATACTGATTCGTCAGCCAGCGCCGCCACCGGATGACCAGCATCTGCATCAGGTACGTGCGATAGACATCGATGACGATGGAGGTCGTCGCCAAGGGACAGAAGATCAGAAGCTCGTTCCAGAACCGGGGTTCATTCTTATCCTGAATGGCGTTGAAAAAGGCTTGGTTCCAGTAGTTGTACCAGACGCTGGTGGCGACATCGCCGAAGTTGAGCGCGATGATAACTGCGAGCAGGCCGCGGGCGATCCAGCGCTCTTCCGTATACCAATAGGGCCTGGTCAGGCGCCAAAGTCCGGCAAGAAATTCGCGGTTGGCGGCGCCGATGAAGGATGCTGGCATGTCGGCCTCTCGGTGATACGAGCGTTGCTGATGGGGAAGGATCGGGCTTGGCTGGCCCGGATGTTAGCTTCGCCGTTGCCAAGCGCAATGTTACGAACTGTTAGGAATGGCACCGCCCCATCGTGACGGCGGCAAGGCGGCCGTGCTAACCAGGAGGCTGCGGGTGGGGCCGTGATTATTCCCGCCTAGAGCGTGATGAGATAGGTCTGAATCATTAGGGATTCCCAAAGGTCGGCC
>CAZQLF010000497.1:0-2799 GCA_964594035.1 uncultured Rhodospirillaceae bacterium
CCATGAACTGCCCTCAAACCGCGATGCCGCACGCCGGGCACTGACCTGCGCGCTCAAGGCGCGGTTGATCCCGCAGCTGCAGCAACTGGTGCGCGCCGTGCTGTCGCTGATGGCCGGACGCGGCATCGCAGCACCCCTGATGGTGGTGAAGGGCGATGGCTCCCTGATCGCAGCCGACCTTGCGATGGAATCGCCCGTGGAGACGATCCTGTCGGGCCCCGCGGCCAGCGTCGTAGGCGCGCATTATTTGTCCGGCGAGGGCGATGTCTTCGTCGCCGACATGGGCGGTACCACCAGCGATGTGGCGCTGCTCTCCCATGGCCGCCCGGTGCTGAACCGCGAGGGTGCCACCGTGGGCGGCTTTCGCACCATGGTGGAAGCCGTGGGGGTCCATACTTTCGGCCTCGGCGGCGACAGCGAGGTGCGTCTGGAGGAGCAGGGGCTGATCGTCGGCCCGCGACGCGTCATGCCGCTCAGCCTTCTGGCCCACCAGCATCCCAGGATGCTCGACGTGCTGCGCGAACAGGTGGGCAGCAGCGAGCCGCTGCGCCAGCCGGGGCGCTTTGCCATTCGCCAGCGCGTGCTCGATGCGGGCCAGGCGAGCCTGAACCCGGCGCAGACCAGCGTGTGGAATCACCTGGCCGATGGACCGCAGCCGCTTGCAACGCTGGTCGCCGGACCTGCCGCCGAGCGGGCACTCGGCCGGCTCGTCGATCGCGGTCTCGTCCTGGTATCGGCCTTCACGCCGAGCGACGCCGCCCACATTCTGGGGCGGCAGCAGGGCTGGTCGGTCGAGGCCGCGCGCATAGGCGCCGATTTATTCCGCCGTTCGCTGCCCCACGGCAGCTGGCGGCCGCCGGCGGATGCAGCCAGCTTCGCGTCGCAAGTGTTCGAGCAGGTGGTGCGCCAATCGGGCCAGGTGATCCTGGCTTCGGCCATCGCCGACGAAGAACAGCTTGGCGAACGCGAGTGGGGCAAGCTCGGCCGGCGCCTGATCGAACGAGCGGTCGAGAGCGAGACGTCAGGCGGATCGCTGATCGACGTCCAGCTTCATCTCAGCCGGCCGCTGGTCGCCATCGGCGCGCCCGTGGGCGCCTATTATCCGCAGGTCGCCGCGCGGCTGCATACCCGGCTCGTCATCCCAGCCCATGCCCATGTGACCAACGCCGTGGGCGCGGTCGCCAGCGGCGTCGTGCAGCGCGCCGAAGCGCTGATCACGCAGCCAAACCAGGGACAGTTCCGCCTGCACAGCGCCGGCGGCGTCGAGGATTTCGCTGATCTCGAGGCTGCCGCCGGCTGCGCGATTGCCGCCGTACAAGCCCAAGCCGCCGCTCTGGCGAACCGGGCCGGCGCCAGCGAGGTTCAGCTCTCGATCGACCGCAAGGACAAGGTCGTGCGCGAGAAGGGCGGGCTGGAGATCTTTATTGAGTCGCGCATCACCGCCACGGCACTCGGCCGGCCGCGGCTGGCGCATTGATCCACTGCCCAGCGTCAGCCGGCACCGCTAGCTCGCCAGCGGCTGTGTGGACTCGGTCCTGAGCCTGGTGCGCTCCAGCTCGCCGGCCGCATCCAAAATCGGATAGGCGACCGAGGTCAGGTGCGAATTGATGCGCTTCAGATCGCGCAGCACGTCGAGATGAAGGCTCGACGTCTCCAGGCTTTCGAGCTTGCCGCTGCGCAATCGGGCGAGATGGCTTTCCGATGCCGCGCGCTCCATCTCGCGGAACGTGACCTTCTCCTCCAGCAGTCGGCGCGCCATCGGCACTTCGCCCGAGATGAACACGTTGAGCGCCAGGTCGAGATTGGTCATGAGGCGGGCATGCATGCGCTCGATCTCGGCAAAGCCCTCGTCGGAGAAGCGCAGCTTGTTCTTAATCTTCTTCGCCGCCAGTTCCATCAGGTTCTTGTCGATGATGTCGCCGATATGCTCGAGGTTCGTGGTGAAGGTGATGACATCGATGCTGCGCTTGTGGTCGCGGGCATCCAGCGCCTCGCGGCTGACTTGGGTCAAATAGAGCTTGATCGCCTCGTGGAGCGCGTCGACGCCGTCATCCAGCCGCTCGACCTCTCGCTGCAGCTTGCGGTCGTCGCTGCGAAAGACAGCCAGCGTGTCGCCCAGCATCCGCGAGACGAGATCGCCCATGCGCAGCGTTTCCCGCGCCGCGTTGGCGATGGCGACGGCCGGCGATTCCATCGCGGCGCGGTCGAGATAGCGTGGCTTGCCGTCGTCGCTGCCCTTTGGCCTTTCGGGGAGCAGGCGCGTGCACAGCCGCGCGACCGGGCCGGTCACTCCGATGAAGAGAACGGCCAGGCCAAGATTGAAGGCCGTATGGAAATCAGCGACCTGGCGCCAGGGCAAAGCCTCGATCTGGCCCATATGCGGCCCGACGATCGGCAGCAGCGGCAGCGCGATGGCAACGCCGGCTATGCGGAACAGAGCGTTACCCAGCGGAACGCGCCGCCCTTCCGGGTCCGCGCCCGTGGTTGCCAGAAGAGGCGTTGCCGCACTGCCGAGATTGGCACCCAGCACCAGGGCAAACGCCACATCCGTGCCGACGAGCCCGTTGGCGGCAAACGAGATGATCAACAGGATGACGGCGAGGCTCGATGTCGAGATCAGGGTCAGCAGGGCCGCGATCAGGATGGCAACCGTCGGCTGGCCCGACAGCGAACTGAACACTTCGCCCACCAGCACCGATTCGCGCATGGGCGCTGCCGCCTCCGACATCAGGTGCAACGCCAGCAGGATCAGCCCGAGGCCGACCGCCGCACGGCCGAGATCATGCAGCTTGGTCGATG
>CAZQLF010000498.1:0-2777 GCA_964594035.1 uncultured Rhodospirillaceae bacterium
CTCGTCTGTTCGCTGGTCTTCATCCGCCCGGCGCTGCGCGCCATGCTGGGCCAGCAGCCCTCGGATAAAGGCGAGGAAACGGCATTCGCCGGTCGCGACCTGGCGGAAAACGACAGCCGCGAAGACTATCTGCGCTCGACGCTGTCGCGCGATGAAGAGGGCCGGCTGGTGGCCACGCCCTTCGGCAAGCAGGACAGCTCCATGCAATTCCTGATGCAGCAGGCCCAATGCCTGGTGATCAGGCCCGTGCAGGCGCCGGCCCTGCCCAAGGGCTCGCCGGTGCGCATACTACGACTGGACGAAAGCAACGGACTTTAGAGCGCTGGCAGCGCTAGCGCCCGGCCATCACATAGTCGCGCAGCAGCCCCACTTCGGCGGCTGCGTCGTCCAGCTTGCGCTTCACCACGTCGCCGATGCTGATGATGCCGATCAACTGACCTTCCTCCATCACCGGCAAATGGCGCACCCGGCTGTTGGTCATGACCGCGAGAATCTCGTCGGTGGTATCAGTGGGCTTGCAGCTGAGAAGCTTGCGGCTCATCGCCTCCGACGCTGTCAGCGACAGCGCCGCAGCCCCGAATGCCGCCATCGAATTCACAATGTCTCGTTCCGAGACAATTCCGCTCGGCCTGCCGTCCTTGTCGATAATCATCACCGCGCCGATGCGGTATTCGGCGATCAGCTGCGCGATCCGCTGCAGCGTTTCGCCTGGAACCGCCGTGACCACGGCGGCACCCTTACCCTTCAATATGGCTCTGACGGTCACAGGATTCTCCTTTCCGCCGCCCGGGCCGGAACAGGAGTCGCGAGCGGCCTCTTGGGCGGCCCAAGTGGGGGCGGCATCGTCGTCCAGGCGACAAGTCTATTCCCCTCGCCTGCTGGATTCAAACCTCCCGGGTGCTTAGAATGTTCCGCTTTTTGGAGGATCGGAACATGCATGACGACGTCGTTGAATTCACCCGGATGGCCGACGGCACGTTTGACGAATATCAGTTCCTCGCGCGCAAATACGAACCGCTGGTCAAGGATGTCGCAAACCAGGTTATCGGCGCGTTAAACATGCTGGGCGGCGACGCGCTCGGCTACAAAATCGACCGCTATCAGCACTCGCTGCAATCGGCCACGCGCGCCTTTCGCGACGGTGCCGATGAAGAGATGGTGGTCTGCGCCCTGCTGCACGACATCGGCGACAACCTGGCGCCGGAAAACCATTCCCAGCTCGCCGCCGCGGTGCTGCGCCCCTATATCGGCGAGGACAATCACTGGATGGTCAAGCATCACGCCATCTTCCAGGGCTATTACTACTATCACCACGTCGGCCTGAACCGGGACGCGCGCGAGCGCTTCCGCGGACATCCCGCTTTCCAGCGCACGGTGGATTTCTGCGAGAAGTACGATCAGAACTCGTTTGATCCCGACTATGACACGATGCCGTTCGCGGCCTTCGAGCCGATGGTGCGGCGTCTGTTCGGGCGCAAGCCTTTCGTCTACGGCGAATAGTTCCCTGCCCTGACTCATGATGCCCGTCGACGAGATCTTCGCCGACGAGGCCTTCGCGCGCCTTTACGACGCCTTCAATCCCTGGGGCCCGGGCGATGATTTTTATCTGGCTTTGGCGCGGGAGAACGGTGGTCCCGTTCTCGATCTCGGCTGCGGCACGGGGCTGCTCGCGACCCGCATCGCCGGGGAAGTCTCGGCAGTCGTTGGCGTCGACCCGGCCCAAGCCATGCTGCAGGTGGCGCGAAGCCGCATTGGCGCCGAGCGCGTCGAATGGGTCGAGGCAGATGCCAGAGCGCTCGACCTCGGCCGCCGCTTCAAGCTGATTTATCTCACCGGCCACGCCTTCCAGGTGTTCCTCACCGATGACGACGCGCTGGCGATGCTGCGCGCGGCGGCGCGCCATTTGCTGCCGGACGGACGGCTGACATTCGACACGCGCAACCCGGCGGCGAAGGCGTGGCTCCACTGGACGCCTGGCGCGAGCGCGGAGATTGCGGAGATCCCTACCCTCGGCCGCGTCGAGCAATTCGTCGACACGACGTTCGACGAAGCAACCGGCATCGCACGCATCGCCCATCGCTACCGCTTCCTCGATTCCCGCACCGAGCAGATCGGCCATAGCCGCATCCGTTTCATCGATCATAACCACGTCGCGCGATTGATCGAGGCGGCGGGCTTGCAGGTTGCAGCCTGCTACGGCTGGTGGGACCGCACGTCTCTCAAGCCGGACAGCGCCGAGATCATCGTAGTGGCGAGCGCCGGCTAGCGCCTCACACCACCTGGCGCAGCTGCGGCGAGCGGCGCAGCAGCATCACAAGAAAGAAGGAAAGCGGCACCGCCACCAGCGCCACAATGAGGAATTTCTCTACCGCGCCCAGCGATGCGGGGCCAAGCGCATATTGCAGCAGCACGACGATGGGCAGGTGCACGACATAGACGCCGTAGCTTGCCGCCGACAGCCGGTCGGTCACGGAATTGCGAAAATCGAGCAGATTGCGAAAGAGGATCGGCAGGCCGAGGCTGAACCCGAAACAGGTGACGGTTTCCCAGATCGGATAGATCACCGCGTCGCGGCCGGTGCCGCCGGTGCTGAAGAAGGAATTCCCTGTCACATCACAGGCGACAAAAATCGCCGACATGACGAGGCCGAGGGTGAGCCAGCCATAGCCGATGCGTGACGGCAGCCGGCGCAGCCAGTCATTGCGGAACGCGAGGATACCGAGCAGAAGGCAGGCAAGGTCGCGCGGGAAATCCGCCAGCGACAACTGGATCACATA
>CAZQLF010000499.1:0-2764 GCA_964594035.1 uncultured Rhodospirillaceae bacterium
CCGCCGGCAGCCGCGGACAGCACCACGGCACGCCCTTCATTGCCTCCAAACATCGCAGCGCTGATTGAGATCGCCGAGAGACTCGGCAGGGGATTCGACTTCATCCGCGTCGATCTCTACAGCCCCAGCGGACGCGTTCTCGTCGGAGAATTGACCAGTCTTGCGAACGGCGGCGTGCGCCCCTTCGACCCGATCGAGTATGAACGGACTCTCGGCGACTACTGGAATCAGGTGCTGTCGTAACCCTTCAGCGGCGCCGGTAGCGGAAATAGCCGGGGTTTCGTCCCGCCTTCAGCGCCTTTTGCTCATAGCGCGTCGGCGGCCAGTCGCCGGGGCGTGCGGGATCCGGGAAGGTCTCGAAGGCGGGATGAACCGGCAGATGCTCGCCGATCCAGTCGAGATAGGTCGGATCGTCGCTCGCTACGCGAAACTCCGCACCAGGGCCAAGGATGCGGGCCAGCGAATCCAGATTGGCCTGGCCGACGAAACGCCGCTCGGCATGGCGCGCTTTCGGCCAGGGATCGGGGAACAGCAGGAAGGCCCGCGCGATTGCGGCATCGGGCAGCCGGTCAATCAGATCACGCGCATCATCGGGCCAGATGCGGATGTTGGCGATCGCCTGGCGCTCAATCTGGCCGAGCAAGGCGGCGATGCCGTTGCGATAGACCTCGCAGCCGATCATCAGCGTGCCGGGATTGTGGGCTGCCTGCCAGGCGAGATGCTCGCCGGCGCCGAAACCGATCTCGAGCCAGCAGGGTGGGGGCAGATTTTCCGGATCGACCGCAAGGCGCGGCAGCAGCTCCGCCATCAGCCTTTGCTGGCCGGGACGCAGCCGCCGGCCGACGCGCCGGCCGTAGAAGTTGCGCGGTCCGGTTATTTCGCTGGCGTTCAGTGGAGCGCGGATTTCAGGCTTTCGACCAGATCCATCCGCTCCCAGGAGAAGCCGCCATCGGCATCGGGCTTGCGGCCGAAATGGCCATAAGCCGTGGTGCGCGCATAGATCGGCTTGTTGAGCCCGAGATGCTCACGGATGCCGCGCGGGCTCAGATCCATCAGCTCCTGCAGCACCTTCGAAAGCTTCTCCTCGTCGACCTTGCCGGTGCCGTCGGTATCGACATAGACCGAGAGGGGTCTTGAAACCCCGATGGCGTAGCTGAGCTGGATGGTGCAGCGCTCGGCGGCACCCGAGGCCACGACATTCTTGGCGAGATAGCGGGCGGCATAGGCGGCCGAGCGGTCGACTTTCGTCGGATCCTTGCCGGAGAAGGCGCCGCCGCCATGGGGTGCAGCACCGCCGTAGGTATCGACGATGATCTTGCGGCCCGTGAGGCCGGAATCGCCGTCGGGTCCGCCGATGACGAAGCGGCCGGTGGGATTCACATAGAACTCGTCCTCGGGGCACATCCAGCCCTTGGGCAGAACGTTCAGCACATGGGGACGCACGATCTCGCGCACCTGATGCTGCTCGAGATCCGCGCTGTGCTGGGTGGAGACGACGACGGATGTCGCGCGCACCGGCTTGCCGTTCTCGTATTGCAGGGTGACCTGGCTCTTGGCGTCGGGGCCGAGGCCCGGTTCAGCGCCGGAATGGCGCGCCTCGGAAAGGGATTTCAGAATGTTGTGGGCGTAGTAGAGCGGGGCCGGCATGAGCTCCGGCGTTTCCCTGCAGGCATAGCCGAACATGATGCCCTGATCGCCGGCACCTTCGTCCTTGTTGCCCGCGGCATCGACGCCCATCGCGATGTCCTGGGATTGCTGATGGATCAGGTTGGTGATCTTCGCCGTCTTCCAGTGGAAGCCGTCCTGCTCGTAGCCGATCTCGCGGATGGCCTTGCGCGCGATCTGCTCGATCAGCTCCGGCGTAACCGAAGCGGGACCACGCACTTCGCCCGCGAGCACGACCTGGTTGGTGGTGGCGAGCGTCTCGCAGGCAACGCGCGAATAGGGATCGGCGGTGAGATAGGCATCGACCACCGCATCGGAGATGCGGTCACAGACCTTGTCGGGATGTCCTTCGGAAACGGATTCGCTGGTGAACAGATAAGAGCGCTGCTTGGCCAAGAGCCTGCCCCATCGGCTGGAGATTGCGAAAAGCCCGCGCTTGGCGGGCGAAAGGCGCCCTTCGAAACGGGCGCCGGATCATGGTCAAGGGGGCAAACCGGGTCAAGGGGCGCTTTCAGCGCACCCCTGCACGACGCAGTGACCGATTTAGGCCGAACTCCGCGCGAGAGCCTTGGTCAGTTCGAAGATGCGCTTGCGCACCCGGGGTTCGCCGATCTTGTAATAGGCGCGCACCAGCTCCAGCGTCTCGCGCTTGGCCAGCGGATCGGGTTCCACGCTATAGGGCTGCAGCTTTGATTCGGAGACGCCCATCAGGCGGCTGGGCGATTTGGCGGCGACATTCGCCTCCATATCCTCAAAGAAGTAGGCGATGGGTACATCCAACACGCGAGCTAGGTCGAACAAACGGCTGGAGCCGACACGGTTCGCGCCGCGCTCATATTTCTGCACTTGCTGGAACGTTAAACCTATCGCTTCCGCCAGTTTCTCCTGGCTCATGCCGAGAAGCGTGCGGCGCTGGCGCACCCGCTGGCCGACATGGACGTCAATCGGATTTGGGAACCCCTTGCTGGCCATCCGACCCGACGACTTCCGAGGTTTACGCATACGGGTCTCCTTCGGCATTCATCATACAACTCGGCGGCTTCTTAACATATGCGGGCTTATCGTCAAACCGAGATTATTAGCCAATTATTAATTCCCA
>CAZQLF010000500.1:0-2763 GCA_964594035.1 uncultured Rhodospirillaceae bacterium
GGCCGCTTCCGCACCCACGTGCCGCGCAAGGCCGCGCGGAAAATGCACCCGGGTTCCCTTCACATCGGCCCCGGCTGCCGGCCAGGGCTGGACCGCTTCCTCTTCGTCGCGGAATTCGATGCCGACTTCCTCCAGGATCGTGTCGGCATTGCGCTCGATGATCTGCAGCCCTTCTTCGTTCAGCAGCGTCACCAGCGGGATCTTGCGGGCGATGAAGGGAAGCTGGACCAGCTTCGGGCGGCTGCGCACGGCGCGCCTGGCATCGGCGCCGCCACGGGCGCGGCGGCCGGCCGGCGCCTGGACAGCGGCATCGGGCGGGGTATCGGTCGTTGGCATGGCAACTCCGCAAAATCGGGGCAGGATTTACGTGATCCTGCGATTATCGGCAGGCGCTTCCTACCCTATCTAGCCGAACCGCGACAGGCCTTGATATTTCCGCGCCATCGCTGGAACCGGGGCTCTGATCGCTAATTCTTGAACATGGTAGGGGTCGCGTCGGTTGACCACCCCGTCGCGCGGTGACAAGCTCGGTCCCGGCGCCATGAGAATCGGCGCAAAAGTGCTTGAGTGGGACGATCACGCCTGCGGGCGTTCCCGACGAGCCAACCGCAGCACCGCCTGATCGGCCTTGTCATGAGTAGCCCGAGGGAGTGCGCAGCGGTGACCAGGTTCATAACTGCAATAATCTTTGCCATTGGCGCCGTGCTGGCGTTTCCCGCCTCACCAGCCGCCGCCGCCAGCCAGGTGCTGGGCCTTGTTGCCAGCAACGGCCTGCCCACCCCGCTGCGCTGCGTCGACGGGACCTGTTCCGGCCATGTGAGCGCCTTCTGCCTGCAGGAGCAGCGCGCCGCCCCTTCGGCCAACAGCGAATATCTTCTGGCGCCCGGCAGCAAACTGACCCTGATTGCCCAGCTTGCCGATGGCCGCAAGGTTCGCCTCCCGGCCGACGGTCTCGTCACCATTCGAACCCGCGTGGGCTTCACCTCCGTTCGCATCAGCCTGCCGGAGGAGACGGTGAAGGCGCTGGGCGCTGTTTCCGCGGCGGTCGAGGTCGCGCCGCTCGCCTCCATCCTGCCACGTGCGATCGCTGGCGATCCCGATCCGCTGACGGATCAGGAGATTGCGCTTGCCACCGGAGCGATGCGCCGTGCCGCCCAATCGCCGTTCGAGAAACCCGGCGAGGCAGCCGATGCCGCGCGGCTATCCAGCCTGATCGTCAACCTGCTGCCGGAAGACGAGCCGCAAACGGCCTCCGGCCGCGACGCGCTGTGGAACCAGGCGGTGGCTCTCGTCCGCTCCCGCAGCAACCCCTCGCCCGCCGGCATCGAAGACGCGCACCGGATCTATACGAGCTGCGAATTGTCGCTGGCATCGATGACCAGCTTCAATCTGCGCACCTGCATCGAAATCCATCACGCCGACCTAATGGCCGAAACCAATCGTGCGTTCTGGGCCAGCACCGGCGGCAGCTAACCCCCGGCGAGGAGCCGGTACGAATTTCGACGATATGGGAGGATCATTATGATCAAGCGAATGACAGTCCTGGCAGGCTTGCTGACGCTCTCAGGCGCCGTGGTTTTGGGCGCACCGGGTGCGAGCGCCGCGCCCCAAATCCTGGGCCTGCAGGCAAGCCTCAGGCCAACACCAATGCAGTGCACGGCGGCCGGATGCCGCGCCGATCTCTCCGCCTTCTGCCTGGAGCAGCATCGACCGGACCCGGGCCTCGGCACCGTCTATCATCCCGCCCCCAACGCACCGATCACGCTGATCGTCACGGCGAGGTCCGGCGCGGTCAGCCGCGTCGATGGCACGAAGTATCTCCACTTCATCGATGACCGCGGCTTCGTCTCGATTTCCGCGACCATTCCTGCGTCGGCCCTGACTGGGCTGGATATTGCCTCCATCGCCATCGAGGTCGGCAAGGATGCGTCGCTGTTGCCGGAGGAAAAGCCGGGCGACCAGAACCCGCAGCTGGCCGATGAGCTGGCGCTGGCGACCGGCGTCAACCGGCAGAAGGCCGAAGTCTACTTCGACAAATCGGGCAAGGATGCCGACGCGATCCGGCTTACCAACGCCATGCTCAACAACCTGGCCCCTCACAGCCGCAATCCCGCCGACACGGATGGCAGCGTGTTGCGCAAGACCCTGGCGCAATATGATGGTGCGGCGGTCAATCCCGCCGGGCTCGATCTCGCCGAACAGATCCACCAGGACTGCGTGACCAAGACCGACGTGACGCATCACGTCGACAGCATGCGCGCCTGCCTGGAGGGCAGCCATGACGTGCTGGTGACCCACACCAATATCGACTTCTGGGATTCCCTCGGCGGGTCCTGAGGGCAGCGAGCCGGCTGGGGCGCCCGCGGCCCCAAACTTCTACGCGTCAGGATTCGCCGGGCAGCGGCAAATTCCGCGGCGGCACTGGCGATGACTGAATGAGCGATGTCGTCGTCTGGCCGAAAGCGAGGAATTTGCCCAACAAACTGTCGAGGCGCTCCAGTGCCTCGACATGCGCCTTGACGATGAAACAATCCTCGCCGGTGATGCGATGGCACTCGACCACCTCTGGTGTGCGCTTGACCAGCGCTGCAATCTTCGCCAGCTGCCCCGGCATGGGCCGAACGCGGATGAAGACAGCAACCGGATAGCCCAGTGCTGCCGGATCGATATCGATCCGGTACCCCCGGATGATGCCCCCCTCTTTCAGCCGCTCGATACGTTCGCGCACTGCAGGCGCCGACATGCCGATGCGCCGCGCGAGTT
>CAZQLF010000501.1:0-2762 GCA_964594035.1 uncultured Rhodospirillaceae bacterium
AGAAAAGCGACTTCCTCGAGGTCTGCTACCTGCTGCTCTATGGCGAGCTTCCCACCGTCGCGCAGAAGGCGGAGTTCACCAAGAACATCACCTATCACACGATGCTGCATGAGCAGATCCACACCTTCTACCGCGGGTTTCGGCGCGATGCGCATCCCATGGCGGTGATGGTGGGGGTGGTCGGCGCACTCTCGGCCTTCTATCACGACAGCACGAACATCGACGATCCGCGCCAGCGCGAGATCGCTTCCCACCGCCTGATCGCCAAGATGCCGACCATCGCCTCGATGGCGTACAAATATTCCACCGGCCAGCCCTTCATTCATCCGCGCAATGACCTGAACTACGCGGAGAACTTCCTGCGCATGACTTTTGCCGTGCCGGCGGAGGATTACGTGGTGAACCCGGTCGTCGCCAGGGCGATGGACCGCTTCTTCATCCTCCATGCCGACCATGAGCAGAACGCCTCGACCTCAACGGTGCGCATGGCGGGTTCTTCCGGCGCCAATCCGTTCGCCTGCATTGCCGCCGGCATTGCCTCACTTTGGGGCCCCGCCCATGGCGGCGCCAACGAAGCCGTGCTGAACATGCTGCGCCATATTGGAGATAAGAAGAACATTCCCGAATACATCAAGCGGGCGAAGGACAAGAACGACAGCTTCCGCCTTATGGGCTTTGGCCACCGGGTCTACAAGAACTACGACCCGCGCGCCGCCGTCATGCGGAAATCGTGCTACGAGGTGCTCGATACCCTGAACAAGCGCGAGTTGCCGCTGCTCGAGCTCGCCATGGAGCTGGAGCGCATCGCGCTGGAAGACGAATATTTCGTCGAGCGCAAGCTCTACCCGAACGTCGATTTCTATTCGGGCCTGATTCTGGAAGCGATCGGCTTCCCCACCACCATGTTCACGGTGCTGTTCGCCGTTGCCCGCACCGTCGGTTGGGTTGCCCAGTGGATCGAGATGATCGAGGATCCCTCGCAGCGCATCGGCCGGCCGCGCCAGCTGTATACCGGCCCGACCCAGCGCAGCTTCGTGCCGATCGACCAGCGGAAGTAGAATTAAGGGTACGCAATCCTTGGCTTCCGGCCGGCGCGCCGCAGTCGCGCGCCGGTCGAATGGAAAGCTGCGCCGCCTTGATTGCCTGACGCTCAGTCTAGAATAAAGGTCACTTCGATAGTAACGCGATACTCGGCGATCTTGCCATTGACGATCTTGGCTTTCTGAGAAACGACTTCGAGACCGGTGATGCCATGGAGCGTTTTTGCGGCGCGGGTGAGACCCGTCTGTACAGCGTCCTGGAATCCCTTCGAAGAGCTTGCAGTGAGTTTAGTGACGCGAGCGACTGTCATGAGATGCCTCCCAGCGAAAGTCGGGGCCGGCCGTCTTTATCGACCACCCGTACAATTGGAACGCTGCCCTCATTTCATGCAGTCCGCAAGGCCCCGCACATCAGCTCCATGGCGACTGATCAATTCAGTTTCGTGCCGATCGACCAGCGGAAGTAGCTACTTCCGCTCGATCAGCTCGATCTTGTAGCCGTCCGGATCCTCGATGAAGGCGATGACGCTGCCGCCATGCTTCATCGGTCCGGGCGGGCGCGGGATCTTGACGCCCTCCTTGGCCAGGTTCTGGCAGGTGCCATAGATGTCCGGCACGCCGATAGCCAGATGCCCGAAGCCGGAGCCGATCGTATAGGGCTCCTTCTGGCCCCAGTTATGGGTCAGCTCGATTACCGAATGGTTGTGCTCATCACCGTAGCCCACGAAAGCCAGCGTGAACTCGCCGCTGGGATAGTCCTTGCGGCGCAGCAGCGTCATGCCGAGATGGCGGGTATAGAAATCGATCGATTTCTCCAGGTCGAAGACCCGGAGCATCGTGTGCAGAAACTGCCTGCTGGCGGCGGCGGCATCGGGCATGGCCGGTCCCTCATTTGCGTGGATTTGCAACGCATTGTATAGGAATTTGCGCGCGCGGGCGCTACTCGGGCGCGCTCTTCAAAAAAGCCCTCATGGTGAGCCTGTCGAACCATGAGGGCCCAATAGCACAGGGGACTTGCAGACCAACATGAGCCGACCGATCAGAGCCGCCGTCATCGGGGTCGGCCATTTCGGGCAGTACCACGCCAACAAGCTGGCCGAGGCGAAGGACGTCGAATTCGTCGCTGCGGTCGATCGCCACGCCGAGCGCGCCCAGGCGATCGCCGCCCGCCACAACGTCCAGGCGCTGACCGACTACCGCCAGCTCTTCGGCAAGGTCGATGCCGTCAGCATCGCAACCCCGCCGGCGAGCCACTACGCGATCGCCCGCGACTTCCTCGATCACGGCGCCCATGTGCTGGTGGAAAAACCCATCACCGAAACGCTCGCGGATGCGCAATCGCTGATCGATCTTGCGGCCAGCCGCCGCCGCGTCCTCCAGGTCGGCCATATCGAACGCTTCTCGCGCGTCGGCGTGCGCATGGGCGAGCTGGTCAAGCGGCCTCTCTTCATCCAGGCCCAGCGGCTGGGCACCTTCAAGCCCCGGGGCGAAGCGGTCAGCGTCGTCTTCGACCTGATGATCCACGACCTCGATCTTGTGCTGGGTCTCGTGCGTTCGCCCATCGAGTGGGTCCATGCGGTGGGTGGCCCGGTGGTCACAGTGGCCGACGACATCGCAAACGCGCGCATCCAGTTTGCCAATGGTTGCGTTGCCGATCTGACCGTCCGCCGACTCAACGCCCGCCCCGAGCGCAAGATGCGCATCTTCGAAGCCAAGACCCTT
>CAZQLF010000502.1:0-2755 GCA_964594035.1 uncultured Rhodospirillaceae bacterium
GTGGTGGGGATGATGACCGATACCAGAGCCATGACTTCCCTATCGCACCCGTTGCGGGATGCCTCTGCTCACGGCGAATCCCCCTAAAGGTGCGGCGCGGCGAAGCGCGGCGGCGGCGGCGAACACCCGTTCGCGCCGCCAGTTGCGCAGCAGGAGGATGGAGCCGGGCATCAGTACCGTGAACTGATCGGGATAGGGCAGCGGCCCTTCATCCAGGTTGAGCAGCAGGTTGACCAGCATGAAAAGCAGCAGCCAGCGCGCCTCAGGCAGCGTTCGCTGCCACCACGCCACAAGCGAATTGCCGATGATGCTGCTCCATACCCAGAAATAGAGGACGAGCCCGACGACGCCGATCTGCAGCATGATGTCGATATAACCGTTATGGGCCGACGGCGCCTGCCAATCGATGGCTGCCCAGATTGTCTGGACAGTCGGCGAGTCCACGTTCCAGAAGCCGGAAAAGCCATAGCCCAGCCAGGGTCGATCGAAAGCCGCGCGGAGGGAATAATCCCATAGCGGGAATCGACCGGTAAAGCTGGGATCGCGGTTCAGCACCGCGAGAAGTTGAGCCGTATCGAACGCGACGAATGCCAGGGCGAATATGAAGGCTACAGCAAGCAGGTAAACAACCAGCATGCGACGGCGCCAATTCGCCTCCGACCAGAAGATGGCGCCGACCGAGGCGACGATGATGGCGATCACCAGCGAGGTTGCGGATTTGGTCATGAAGATGCAGATGTAGAGCAGCGCCAGGCAAAGGAGAGACCTTACCGCCGATTTGGGGTTGTCGCAGAGCCGATAAATGTACCAGGTGCTCGCCAGCAGCATCGATTCGCCCATGCTGTTCTTCTGCGCGAAGATGCCGCGCATGGCGTTCTCATAGCCCTGCGCCGTCTCGTGCCCAATGGAAGGCATGAGATAAAAGGCGGCAATTGACAGGATCGCGCCAATTATGGTTGCGCGACCCATCAGTTCCAGCGTGCCCTTGAGGCCGAATTGCACGTAGCAATACGCGCCGAAGAAAACGCAGCTCGACAGCGTCACGCTGCGCCTGACCGTCGGGAAGGGATAGTCCGACCAGAGCGCGGACAACGCACAGAGTCCAATAATGAGAAGGTAGGGAAGGATGTCCCGCATCACCGGCAGCAGATAACGCCGGTTAAGCCACCACATGCAGCACAGGATTGTCAGTATGGTGGCCTGCGAGATCGTGTTCGCGATGTCTGTTTGGCCGGGCAGCAGAGCCCCCTCGTCGCCGCGCAGGTAGCGGAGCGACGAGACGAAGGCGCCTTCGTAAATCATGAAGGCGAACATTATGTAGCCGCGTTGGAACTTCTCGAAGATGCGCTGTCCCATGGTGACGGGAAGCCGGCGCGGGGTCATGGCGAGCGTGTCGGTCATCGATATGGGCGCCCGCCGTTACGCCGTCACGCGCTGTTCGCGCGGCCACTGCAGCCCGTTGATGAGCCCGCGGTAGCGCGCCGCGATGGCCTGTGCCGAAAACTCCATGGCGCGGGCCTGGCGCGCTCCGCTATCCCCCGGCTGGTCGAGCGCCTCGACGATCGCCGTCGCCAGCGCCGCCGCGTCGCCGGACGGCACCAGCCTGCCCCACCTGCCCTGTCCCAGAATTTCCGCCGGTCCGTCAGGGCAATCGACGCTCACGACCGGCGTACCCACGGCCATCGCTTCAACCAGCACGTTGCCGAACCCTTCATAGAGCGACGACATCACGACCACCCCAGCACCCTTCATATAGGGCCAGGGATTGGGGTCGACGGGCAGGATCGCGGCGCGGTGCTCGAGATTGAGACGGCGGATCTGCGCAGTCAGTTGACCGTGCAACGGCCCTTCTCCAAGCAAGACGAGGCGAGCGGGCTTCTTCTCAGCCACCAGCGCGAACGCCTCCACCAGCAGCGAGAAGTTCTTCGAGCGCACCAGGCGGCCGACGCCCAGGACGACAGGTGGCTCCGCGGCGGCGAACCAAGGATGAAGGACCGGTGCCGATGCCAACTCGCGGTAGCGCGTCCGCACGATCGGGTTCTCGATCACCGATAGCATGTTGCGCGTGGCGAGTGCCCGCGGCATACCGGTGGCCACCCCGCGCGATACGGCGATGACATGGTCGGCGGCAGGCAGGCTAATCCGGTAAAGCAGCGGGACGAGCCGGCGCTTCAGCGAGGCAGCGCGATCGAAGCTCGCCATGGGCACGTGATGGGAGACGATAATGCGTGTCGGACAGCCTGCCATCCGGTTGGCCCAGATGGCGACGATGTTGTTGAACTCGAGATAGGAGATCAGCACCTCCGGCCGGACGCGTCGCAGAAACCCCGTCAGGCGCGGCAGCGCCGCCAGGGTGCGGTGCGCCTCGAGGCTGACGACGCTCGCATCCGCCGGCAACGTTGGCAGCAACGGGCCTTCGCGCCTGTTCAGCAGCAAAGTCACCCTGAGATCCGGGCCCGGCAGAGCTTCCAGCAGGTTCAGGGCGGCGCGCTCCGCCCCGCCGGCGCTGAGATCCGGCAGATAGAGGACGACGTGCCGCTGCCTGCCGACCTGGCACCGGGCGACCTGGTCGCCGTACCGGCCAGTGGGGCCTATCACCGGTCGATGGCGTCGAACTACAACCACGTCCCGCGGCCACCGGTCGTTGCCGTGAAGGACGGCGTCGCGCGGGTGATCGTGCGGCGCGAGACCGAGGACGACCTGCTGTCCCTGGACGTCGGATGAACCGCCTCCAGGCCCAGTTCACGACGGCACT
>CAZQLF010000503.1:0-2754 GCA_964594035.1 uncultured Rhodospirillaceae bacterium
GCGTCAGCCGGCTCGCGCGATGGAACCCCATCGCGCGTCGCCGCCTTCCTGGCCTTCTGCCAAATTCGCCTCGGCGCCATCGTGATCCCTGTGAGAATTGCGGGCTAATCCACGCCCATTGCGGATCGCCGATGACAATGAGGCCAATTCCAGGTCGCGGCAACCTCGCGGGCGAACCTCACTGGGCAATTCCGGCAAACATGGCCTTGACCTGCCGATTGACCTTCGTCCGGCCAGTACGGGCCCAGAGCATCTTCAACCGCGGGTGTCCGACAAGGCAGGCAAAAGCATCGGCGCCGAGCTGCGGCATATTGGCGATGCTCAGCTCTTCGAGCGCCGGTGCTGCCGCAACCGCGGCAAGATCGGTCAGGCCCTTCATCGTATCGAGCTTGACCCGGCTCAGGGATGCGAGAGGCGCCAGGCTGGGAAGCCGGGTGACGTTGCGCATCCAGTCGAGATGCAACGCCTTCAACCCCCGCAGATCGGCGAGCACGCCAAGATCGGACATCTTGGTGATGCGCAAGAGCATCAGTTTTTCCAGTTTGCCGAAGCGCGGCAGTAGGCTGAGATCGCGCGTGCCGCCCAGGAGGAGTGAAAATTCTGTGAGATTGCCAAGGGGCGCGATCGGCGCGAGGTCCGGCAGCGTGATCATGCTGAGGCCGAGCCGCGTGATGGCAGGCGCTGCCGCGATCGCGGCAAGGTCCTTCTTGTGGCCGGCCAGAAACAACGCGCGCAGCCGCGACAGCTGTTTCAGGAACAGTAGCGAATACGTCTTCTTCGTCGGGCCGAAGGTGAATTCTTCCAGCGTCCCCGCAACATCCGCCAGCCCGCCGATATCCTCGAGCTCGTAAAGCGCCACCTGCAGGCGCTTCAGCCCGGGAAAATGCCCGAGGAAATCGAGATCATGGCTGGCGCGGCCGTAGACATAGAGCTGCACATCCGGCCGGCCGGCGAGTAAGTCTCCCACCTTGGCGAGTTCGGATGGAGTGAGTGGCTGGCTGAACTGGACGACCCGGCATTCCGCCTCGAGAGGGCGAAACGGATCGGCTTCCGGTCCTGCCCCAGATAGGACGCGCCGATACTGCGGCGCTTTTGCGGGTGGCTCGGTGCCGGGCATGGGCCTGGTGCTCGCGAGCGGTACGACAATGCCAATTTAGGAAAGCTGGGGCGAGCGACCGGACTTGAACCGGCGACATCCAGATCCACAATCTGGCGCTCTAACCAACTGAGCTACGCCCGCCACCGGGTCGGGGTTTAAACGTCGCAGCCCCACGCGTCAAGCGTCGCTCCGGGAATAGTAAATGACTGCCGCTTGCCTAGTTTTCGCCTCATCGCGGCAGAGCATTTGCCGCCTGTGATTCACCCTCAATTCACGACGCGACCGACGGGAGCTGCCATGTTGAAGCTAGCGAGCGGCATGAGCCGCCTGGGCACCGAGTCAGCCTTCGAAGTCCTCGCCCGCGCCAAGGCGCTGGAGGCCAAGGGCAAGAAGATCATCAATCTCGGCATCGGCCAGCCCGACTTCCAGACCCCGGCGCATATCGTGGAGGCTGCATCCAAGGCGTTGCGCGATGGCCATCACGGCTATACCCCGGCCAATGGCATTCCCCAGGTGCGCGAGGCGGTGGCCGCCAACCTGCACAAGCGCCATGGCGTGACCGTCGATCCGGGTCAGGTCGTGGTCGTGCCCGGCGGCAAGGTCACCATGTTCTTCGCCATGCTGATGTTCGGCGAGCCGGGTGCCGAGATTATCTATCCGAACCCGGGATTCCCGATCTACGAATCCGCCATCAAGTTCACCGGTGCCACCGCCGTGCCGCTGCCGCTGCGCGAGGCCAATGGGTTCGCGTTTTCGGCCGACGAGTTGCTCTCGCTCATTACGCCGCGCACGCGCCTCATCATCGTCAACAGCCCGGCCAACCCGACGGGCGGCGCCAACAGCGAAGTCGAAGTGAAGAAGCTGGTCGCCGGTCTCGCCAGGCATCCCGATGTCGCGATCCTGAGCGACGAGATCTACAGCGAGATGCTTTATGAGGGCCGCAAGCATGTCAGCCTGCTGCGTTTCCCGGAAATTCGCGACCGGGTGATCATGCTCGATGGCTGGAGCAAGACCTATGCGATGACCGGCTGGCGCATGGGCTATGCGGTGTGGCCCGGCAACCTGGCCGAACAGGCGACCCGCCTGGCGATCAATTGCCATTCCTGTGTCAACGCCGCCGCCCAGTGGGCGGGCGTGGCCGCGCTCAACGGCCCGCAGGACGAAGTCGCCAAGATGATGAAGGCCTTCGACGAGCGGCGGAAGTTCGTCGTGGCCGAACTCAACAAGCTGCCGGGCGTCTCCTGCGTCGATCCGGCTGGTGCCTTCTATGTCTTCCCGAACATCTCCGGCCTTGGCCTGCCCGCGAAGCAGTTGGAAGTCAAGCTGCTGGACGAAGTCGGCATCGCCACCATCGCCGGTACCAGCTTCGGTTCCTTCGGCGAGGGCTATCTGCGCGTCTCCTATGCCAACAGCATCGAGAATATTGGTCTCGCCATGCAGTGGTTTGGCGAATGGCTCCAGAGGCGCAACGCCGCCTAAAGAGAAGGCGCCCTGCCTAGAATCTAGGCAGCCGCAACGCGAAGGGCCGATCGCTCGCCAAGCGATCGGCCCTTTTGTTTTTGGCACGCAGCTTGCTTCGAACCGGGGCAGGACAACACCGGGACTGCTCCCATGAAAAAAATCGAAGCGATCATCAAGCCCTTAAAGCTGGATTA
>CAZQLF010000504.1:0-2725 GCA_964594035.1 uncultured Rhodospirillaceae bacterium
CCTCGTCGTCGGCCTGGGCAATCCCGGGCGCAGCTACGTGTTCAACCGGCACAATGTCGGATTCCTGGCGGCGGACACCATCGTCCGCCGCCATGGATTCGGCCCCTGGCGCTCGCGCTTTCAGGGTGTGGCCTCCGAAGGCGAGATGGCCGGCGACAAGCTGCTGGTGCTGAAGCCCGAAACCTTCATGAACGAGTCCGGCCGCTCGGTGGAGGCGGCCGCGCAGTTCTATAAAGTTCCGCTGGAGCACGTCTTCGTCATCCATGACGAGATCGACCTGGTGCCCGGCAAGGTGCGGGTGAAGCAAGGCGGTGGTGCTGCCGGTCACAATGGCTTGCGCAGCATCGATGCTCATCTCGGCCCCGATTACTGGCGGATCCGTCTAGGTGTCGGCCATCCCGGCAACCCGGAGCTGGTGAAGCCTTACGTGCTGCAGGATTTCGCCAAGGACGAACAGCCTCTGGTCTCGACCATGATCGAGGCTGTCGTCCAGGCGCTGCCACTGCTGCTCGCGGGCGATGCCAACGGTTTCATGAGCAAGGTGGATGTCGCGGTGAATCCGCCGCGGCCCAAGCCACCCCGCCCTGCTCCTCCAACCGATGACGCAAAAGCGAAAAAGGGCGGCGCCAAGTCCAACGGCGATTCTGCCTGATCAGATTTCAGAAGACCGGGATTCATCATGGGATTTTCTTGCGGCATCGTCGGCTTGCCCAATGTGGGCAAGTCGACCCTGTTCAACGCGCTGACCTCGACCCAGGCGGCGGAGGCGGCGAACTACCCCTTCTGCACCATCGAGCCCAATGTCGGCAAAGTGGCGGTGCCCGATGACCGGCTGGAGAAGCTGGCGGTGCTCGGCAAGTCGGCCAAGATCGTCCACACCCAGCTTGCCTTCGTCGATATTGCCGGCCTGGTGCGTGGCGCCAGCAAGGGCGAAGGGCTGGGTAACAAATTCCTCGCCAATATTCGCGAGGTCGATGCCATCGCCCATGTGCTGCGCTGTTTTGCTGGCGAGGTGACGCATGTGGAGGGCTCGGTCGACCCTTTGCGCGATGCCGATACGGTGGAAACCGAACTCATGCTGGCCGATCTCGACAGCCTCGAGCGTCAGCTCGACGCCGCGGTCAAGAAAGCCAAAGGCGGCGACAAGGAGGCGAAGGCGAAGCTCACGGTGATCGAGGCGGCCCTGGCAGAGTTGCGGGCCGGGCGCCCGGCCCGCCGGGTAAAACTGAGCGAGGAACAGCGGACCCTTTTCAACCAGCTCCAGCTTCTGACGGCCAAGCCCGTGCTCTTTGTCTGCAATGTCGAGGAATCGGCGGCAGCCGACGGCAATGCCTGGTCACAGAAAGTCGCCGAACGCGCAAAGCAAGAGGGTGCGGCTTGGGTCGTGATCTCGGCGGCAATCGAGTCGGAAGTCGCCCAGCTTTCCGATCCGGCCGAAAAGTCCGACTATTTGTCAGCGCTTGGTCTGACCGAACCCGGTCTCGCTCGAGTCATCCGCGCTGGATACAACCTTTTAAACCTGCTGACCTTTTTCACTGTCGGGCCGAAGGAAGCCAAGGCCTGGACGGTGTACCGCGGCGCCCGCGCGCCGGAAGCAGCCGGTGTCATCCATACCGATTTCGAGCGTGGCTTTATCCGGGCAGAAACGATCGCCTATGACGATTTCGTTACCTGCGGTGGTGAACAGGGGGCGAAGGAGGCGGGCAAGATGCGCGCCGAAGGCAAGGATTATCTCGTCCAGGACGGTGATATCTTCCACTTCCGCTTTAACGTCTGATTCGCACACCACGCGGTCAGGTTCCGGCCAATAAGTTATCTTTCCGGCTGGATTTTCCCTATTTTCTTGCGCCGCCCTATGGCACTTTATTGCTGCCGTTCTGGGACGGTGTGGGAGGGGCCCCGTTCTGGGAAAATTTAGGGGGGCCTGATGCGATTGAGCTGGCGTTTTTTCGGGCTGATTTTTCCCACAGCGCTCGCGGTGGGGACCAGCCTTGCTGTTGCCGAACCGCAGATCGGTACCGTCGTCCTCAAGGACTACAAGGGGGCCCAAGGCACCCGCGTTCAGGCCTCCGCCGAAGAGCTGCATTTCGGGCATGAGGTCTATACTCAGGAGACCGTGTCGACGCCGGCCGACGGCGCGACGGTCATGCGCTTCCACGACCAGACGCAGTTGCAGATCGGCGCCAATTCCACCGTCGTGCTCGATAATTTCGTCTACGACACGAATGCCGACACGTCGAACGCCAGCATCAAATTCACCAAGGGCGTGTTCCGCTACATCGCCGGCCAGGCGAAGAGCGAGGAGAACGTCAAGCTCACCACACCGACGACGACGCTGACGATCCGCGGCACCAAGTTCATCGTGCAGGTCGCCGACGATGGCGCCACGACCGTGGGCGTGATCGAGGGCATCGTCGACATCCAGCCCTGTGGTCCGGCCAAGCCGACCCGGGCAACGGACGGCAAGGCCTATCGCGTATCGGCGTCCTGTGACGTTAGCCAGGTTGCCTTCGCCCCGACCGATGCAGCCGTCGTCGCCGACTATGACCCCAGCCAGCCTAGTGGCGGCAGCGCCCCTGGTAATCCCGGCAGCAGTTCATCCAGCGGCGGCAGCAGTAGCAGCGGTGGTGGCGGTGGCGGATTCGGCGGCGGCGGCGGCAGCCACGATCATAACAGCGATTGAATGATGAGCACGGTTGCTCCGCGCTTGTGAACTGATTGTTTC
>CAZQLF010000505.1:0-2724 GCA_964594035.1 uncultured Rhodospirillaceae bacterium
GCATGGACCCCATGGTCCGGCGCAAGGCCAAGGCGATCAATTTCGGCATCATCTATGGCATCTCGGGCTTCGGCCTCGCCCAGCAGCTCGGCATCGCCCAGGGCGAAGCCAAGGCCTACATCGAAGCCTACTTCGCCAAGTATCCCGGCATCCGCGCCTATATGGATCGCACCAAGGCCGATGCGCGGGCGCAGGGCTATGTCAGCACCATCTACGGACGGCGCTGTCATGTGCCCGGCATCAACGACAAGAACCCGGCACGGCGCAGCTTCATGGAGCGCGCTTCCATCAATGCGCCGATCCAGGGCAGTGCGGCCGACATCATAAAGCGTGCGATGGTTCGCATCGATCCGGCATTGGCCAAGGCCGGGCTCAAGGCCCGCATGCTGCTGCAGGTCCATGACGAATTGCTGTTCGAGGTGCCGGATGCAGAGGTCGAGGCGACGGCCACCGTGGTGAAGAAGGTGATGGAAGAGGCTGCCGGCCCAGCTGTCGAACTCAGCGTGCCGCTGGTCGCCGAAGTCGGCGTGGGCAGCGATTGGGCCGAAGCTCACTAGGCTGTCAGGCGTTAAAGGTTTCTTAGGTTCGATGAACCGGTTTTCGCCCGAATAGGGTCCCTTAATTGGCACCTCGGGCTCACCCCGAACCTTCCTATAAAGTCTGTGAACGCTGGCGCGATTGAGTCCGACCATACGCGAGCATCGATAACGTCAAACGTTCTGAAATCCCGGCCTGGGCCTCCCCGGCCTAGGCTCCCCCCGCCGGGGTCGCTCCTCCTTCCCGTGCTAAATGCACGAGTTCGGAACGGGCGGCTCCGGCGTCCCATATCGGGGTCCTGAAAATCCGCCGCGCGATCTGACCGCCGCTACGGAAGTCCGCGCCATCCGGATCGATTCCGGTCATGCGCCAGCCCTCGCGCGCGCCACCGGCGCCCCGCGCGATCCGGTTCACCGCGTCGGCGTGATCGCTGTTCATGTGTTCCAGAATTGAAGGCTCCGCATCAGCGAGTACGCTCGCATCGCCCGCTAGAAGAATCTCACCGGCATCGATCCAGCGAATACGGCCGAACCCCGCCACCAGATGGACGCGGGAAATCACGGCGCGGTAGAGCCTGAAATCGCGAAATGTCGCATAGGCCGCCGAAGAGGGATGCCGGTTGGTGAAGCGCGCCAGCAGCCGCGCGTCGCTCACCGCTTCGGCTCGGCCGATGAGGCTTGCACGCGCGCCAGTCAGGGGATCGTCGAGGCCGGCAGTCCCGTCGATCAGAAGCGAGAGGCGCGGATCACGTGCGAGATTGCGGCTGTGCTCGGCAAGATCGGAAAGCAGCAGCAACGGCGTGGCATCGAGATCGAGGGCGAGCAGTACGAGCGAGGCGTAAGGCGAGCCTTCGGCCATGCCCGGGGCGGCCATCGTAGTGGCGAGGCTCGCCCGGTCGCAGGCCCGCATGAGCGCGCGAACGTCGGACCCTTGCGGCGCCCTGCCTGAGTCCACCCTGTCAGCGTCGGCCATGATCTTGCCATCCTATACCGACATGGTGGATTTTCTTCTGCGCTGACACCGTGGCGAATCGATACGAGCCTTCATGCCAACGCGCCCTACACGGCCCCGCCCGCCGATCTCACTGACCGCCGAAATGGTGGCGCTGGTCGAACGCGTCGAACCGGACCAGGGCCCGACAGCGGAAATGGCGGAAATGACCGACGCGGATTTCGCCACCCTGGTCGATCGCCTGCTCGCCCAGTATCGGCCCCGTACGTTTTGGGTCTTCGCCTATGGCTCGCTCATCTGGAAGCCTGCCTTCACCACCGCCGAGCCCCACCGTGCCACCGTGCGCGGCTGGCACCGCTCCTTCTGCATGGAGCTTGTGCGCTTTCGCGGAACCCGCGAGCAGCCCGGAATCATGATGGCGCTGGATCGCGGCGGCTGCTGCCACGGCATCGCCTATCGCCTGCCCAAGGGCGATCTCAAGGAACAGCTCGCTACACTGCTGCGCCGGGAGATGAGCACCAAGCATCACGAGGCGGGCCTTTCCCGCGTCACCAATTTTCCCCGCTGGCTGACCATCGAGGTCGCGGGCCGCCGGATCAAGGCCGTTGCCTTCACTGCCAACCGCCGGGGCATGACCTATATCGGCAAGCTGCCGCTGCAGCAGGTAGCCCGCCGCCTGGCGCGGGCTGCCGGCCATGTCGGCTCCGGCGCCTATTATCTTTTCCAGACGGTGGCCAAGCTGGAAGAGCACGGCATCCACGATACCGGCCTCTGGCATCTGCAGAAGCTGGTGGCCGAGGAGCTGTGCGAGCTGCGGGAAAAGGGCTGGGTCAAGGAGCAGGCGCCGGGCGCGCCGGGTGAGCCCTGACCCTGGGCTTGAGTGTTGACAACGCCCGCGATTTTGCCCCCTTTTCAGCCGCAATTCGGCCATATTGAAACGAGAACTTCCGGCGCCTATCGCCGGAGGGGGCCCATATGACTCAGACCATCGCGCTCGTCGATGACGACCGCAACATTTTGACCTCGGTTGCCATGACGCTGGAGAGCGAGGGCTTCGCCGTGCGCAGCTTCTCCGATGGCGCCGAAGCTCTGCGCGGCATGACGGCCCAGCCGGTCGATCTTGCGATCCTCGACATCAAGATGCCGCGCATGGATGGCATGGAGCTGCTGGAGCGGCTGCGTAAGCAGAGCGACCTGCCGGTGATATTCCTCACATCCAAGGACGATGAGGTCGAC
>CAZQLF010000506.1:0-2710 GCA_964594035.1 uncultured Rhodospirillaceae bacterium
TGCTCCCTCGGGATCATGGCCTTGTTCTGGGTCGTGCTGCCGCATTTCTTCCCGACCTACTTTTCCTCGCCGGAACTCACGGCCCCGCCGTCGAGCACGACGAATCCGGGCGCCAGCAGCACCACTGGGTCTAGTGGCCAGCCCAGCGCGCCGGCAGCGCCGGCTACGGCGCCTGCCGCTGCCTTCACGGCGCGTCCCCAGGCACTCGCCGACAGCAAGCGCATCGCGATCCAGTCCGATAGTCTGCTCGGATCCATCTCTCTCACCGGCGGGCGCGTCGACGATCTCACGCTCGCCAAGTATCGCGAGACGGTGGAACCGAACAGCCCGGAGATCGTGCTTCTCAACCCGCCCGGGACCAAGAATGCGTACTACGCCGATTTCGGCTGGCTTGCCGATGAGAGCGCCAAGCTGAAGCTGCCCGGTCCGGACACGCAGTGGAGCTCGACGGGCACGGCACTGTCGCCCGATCATCCGGTGACGCTGACCTGGGATAATGGCGAGGGGCTGACCTTTACCCGCAGCTTCGAGCTCGACAAAAACTACATGTTCACCATCACCGACGCGGTGAAGAACACCGGCAGTGCGACGGCCCAGCTCTATCCCTATGGGCGGGTCCGGCGCGTCGGCACGCCGCCGACAATCGGCGGTCTTTACCTGCATGAAGGGCCGCTTGGCGTCTTCGACGGCACGTTAAAAGACGGCGATACTTATTCCTCGCTACGCAAAGCCAATGTCGACTACGACAGCACCGGCGGCTGGCTGGGCATTACCGACAAATACTGGCTGGTGGCGCTTGCGCCTGACCAGGCCATGGGCATCAAAGCGAGCTTCCAGCACGGCATGGAAAGCACGGAAGACGTCTATCTGACGGTCTATCGCGCCGCCAGCCCCATCAGCCTCTCAAACGGTGGCACGATTAGCGTCACCAGCCATCTCTTTGCCGGCGCCAAGGAAGTGCATCTGCTGGCAAGTTATCGCGACCAGCTCGGCCTGCCGCTGTTCGACCGCGCGGTCGATTTCGGGACGTATTTCTACATCCTGACCAAGCCGATGTTCTACGTGCTCGACTTCCTTTACCGGATGGTTGGCAATTTCGGCGTCGCCATTCTGGGTCTCACCATCTGCGTGCGCCTGCTGCTGTTCCCGCTCGCCAACAAGTCGTTCCGGGCGATGAACAGGATGAAGAAGCTGACGCCGCTGATGACCGAGCTGCGCGAGCGCTACAAGGACGACAAGCAGAAGCTGAACCAGGAGATGATGGAGCTCTACAAGCGGGAAAAGGTGAATCCTGCCGCCGGGTGCCTGCCCATCTTCGTGCAGATTCCCGTCTTCATCTGCCTCTACAAGACGCTCTACGTCACCATCGAGATGCGCCACGCGCCGTTCTTCGGCTGGATCAGGGATCTCTCGGAGCCGGATCCGACAAGCTGGATCAACGGCTTTGGCCTGTTTCCCTGGCACCTTCCGCCGGAGATTGCGCATATTCCGTTCATCGGCGGCCTGCTGATTTCGATCGCCGGTCTCGGCGTGTGGCCCATCATCATGGGCATCACCATGTTCCTGCAGCAGAAGATGAACCCGCCGCCGCCGGACCCGATGCAGGCGCGGCTGTTCATGCTGCTGCCGATAATCTTCACCTTCACGCTGTCGCGTTTCCCGGCCGGTCTCGTGATCTACTGGTCGTGGAACAATCTGCTCTCCATCTCCCAGCAGCGGCTGCTGATGTGGAGGATGAACCGCAAGCCGTGAGCGCGCGGGAGGCGGCTCAGGCGACCGAGGCTGGCCGGCTGTTGTTCGCGCAGGCCTGCGACTTCATCGCTGGTGCGGCTGATGCTTCAGCCCTGCCCCAGCCGCGCCTGCCGGAGGTGGCCTTCGCCGGCCGCTCCAACGTCGGCAAGTCGAGCCTGATCAACGCGCTGACGGGGCGAAAAGCACTGGCCCGCGTCTCCCACACGCCCGGCCGCACCCAGCAGATCAACTTCTTCGACCTTGGCCAACGGCTGATGTTGGTGGACCTGCCAGGCTATGGCTATGCCGCCGTCGGGCGCAAGACGGTCGGCACGTGGTCGGCACTGATCCGGGCCTATCTGAAGCAAAGGCCGAACTTGCGCCGGCTCTGCCTATTGATCGATTCACGCCATGGCTTGAAGGACAGCGACCGCGAAACCATGGATGGCCTGGACAAGGCAGCCTTGTCCTATCAGCTCGTGCTGACCAAGGCCGATCAGGTGAAAGCGGGCACGCTGGAAAATCGTCGCGTGGAAGTTGTCGCCGAGGCCGCACGCCACGGGGCCGCGCAACCCGAAATCGTCGTCACCAGCGCTTTCGACGGCAGCGGTATTCCCGAGCTGCGTGCGGCCCTGGCGAGCCTTTCACGCCCCCACCCTTTGCGATAAAGTCCGCGCCCATGAACCAGGTCCACCAGGCCCCGAACTTCACCGAAACGAAGCATTGGCTGCGCACGGCGCGCACGCTGACCGAGGCCTTGCCCTATATGCAGCGCTATTCCGGCAAGACCTTCGTCATCAAATATGGTGGTCATGCCATGGTGGATGACGAGCTTTCCCGTGTCTTCGCCAGCGATATCGTGCTGCTCAAGCAGGTCGGCATCAATCCGCTGGTGGTTCATGGCGGCGGGCCGCAGATCGCCGAGATGCTGGACCGCCTCGAGATCAAAAGCAGCTTCGTCGACGGTCTGCGCATCACC
>CAZQLF010000507.1:0-2710 GCA_964594035.1 uncultured Rhodospirillaceae bacterium
GGCAACTTGGCCCTGGGCCTGCTGTTGGCGGTCCGGGACCGGGCCGTGATAGGCGCCGCCGGCCACTGGCTGCCTCAGGCTTCGTTGTTCAAGTTTCACTTTCGCTCCCGTTGCCGGTCTTCCATCCTGTTCTGCAGGCGGCTGAGCTCGTCCTGGGTCTTGCGCTCCCGGATGTGCAGAGACAGTACGTACAGCGTCACCAGCAGCCAAGCCACGGTGAAGCCATAGAACATGTAGGTGAAATTTCGTGGGTCCATAGTGAATTCGTCCGTTTCAGGCTACAGGGCGTGCACCAGCCGCCGCAGTCCGTCGATTTCGCGGCGCATCTCTTCCTGGCGCAGCCGGATCAGCACCAGCGCGGCGCCGATGAGCAGCAGCGGCCAGACGTTGGCGTAGATGGCGGCTTTCATGGCCGGATCGATGGAGCCGCCGCCGCGCAATACCGGCGCCGGATGCTGGGTGCGGAACCACTCGATGGAGTACCACACGATCGGCAGGTCGGCCGTCACCAGGATCGAAAGCACGGAGCAGAGGCGGGCGCGCTGGTTGGGCTCGTCGATCGACGTGCGCAGAATCATGTAAGACACGCCCATCAGCCAGGCCACGAACACCGAAGTCAGCCGCGCGTCCCAGGTCCACCAAATCCCCCAGATCACCCGGCCCCACAGCGAGCCGAGCGCGGTGCCGATGGTCCAGAAGATCACCGAGATTTCGTTGACCGACGCGGCGAACGAGTCGTAGCGCAGATCCCTCTTGATGAGATACATCACGCTGCCGATGAACACGGCCATGAAGCCGATGCCGGCCGCGAAGAACGAAGGCACATGGAAAAAGAGGATGCGGTAAATGGGGCCTTGCGCCGCGTCGTCCGGCAGCTCCATCAGGACCACATGGAGGTTCCGGATCAGCAGCACGATTCCGGCCAGCAGAAACGCGTGGATCAGATACTTTCGCATAAGATGAGCCTTTGGCGTTCTTGAGCCATCATCCAACAAGCACGGTCTCAATGAGGACGACCGCCAGTGAAGTAAAGATTACATCAAAGCCGACCAGGAATTTCATCCAGTACATGGATTCGGCCAGCGGCTCGCCGGCCAGAAGGTTCACGGTCAACTGCATGGAAGCCATCAGGCAGGGGATGAGGATGGGATAAACCAGCATCGGGAGCATCACCTCGCGCAGGCGGATATTGACAGTCAGTGCGCTGAACAGGGTGCCGATGATGGTGACGCCCCAGGTGCCGAGCACGATCACCAGCAGCAGCACCCAGGACTGCTTGGGCCAGCTCACGTTGTAGAAAATCGCGAAGACTGGGAAGGCAAACAGCTCCACGGCCACCAGCAGACACCAGTTGGCGATGGTCTTGCCGAGGAACAGAGCGGCGCTCGATACCGGCGAGGCCACCAAGGCGTCCAGGCAATCGTTGGGAAGCTCGCGGGCGAAGCTGCGATTCAGGATCAGCGCGCCGGCGAAGGCGAAGCTCATCCAGAGCAGGCCGCCAGAGAACTCGCGCGTCAATTCCGACGTGGGGTCGAAGGCAAAGCTGAACAGCAGCAGGATCACCAGCGAGAAGGAGAAGGCCGAGTTGATGGCTTCCTTGGTGCGCAGCTCGGCGCGCAGGTCCTTCATGGCGATGGTCATGGTCTGGCGCGCGAACAGCATCACAGCTCTCCGTAGTGCGCGTACAGCCAGCCGGGGTCGCTCATCATCTCGGGCGGGCGCTCGCCCTGGAACACCAGCCGTCCGCGGACCAGCAGGGCGACGTGCGTCGACAGCTCCATGGCTTCACGGAGCTGGTGCGTGGACATGACGATGGTGCAGCCGGCCTTCAGCCCCTGCTGGAGCACGGCTTGCAGCACTGCGATGGCGCGGTCGTCGAGAGCAGTGAACGGCTCGTCCAGCAGAAGCAGCTTGGGGCCGTGAAGGAAGGCGCGGGCGATGGCCAGGCGCTGGCGCATACCGCGCGAGAACTCGCGCACTAAGCCGTCCTTGACGCGATCGAGTCCGGTGCGCTCCAACCATTCCATGGCCGACCGGCGCGGGTCTTCAAGGCCGTAGAGGCGCGCGAACAGTTCCAGGTTTTCCAGGGCCGACAGTTCCTCGTAGACGGCTATGCCGTGCCCCAGCACTCCCAGACGGCGTCGCGTGTCGGCGTGGCGCGTCGGGTTGCCGAACACGGAGACCTTGCCCTTGGAGGAATGTGAAAAGCCGGCGAGAATGCGCAGCAGCGTGGTCTTTCCCGCACCATTGCGTCCCAGCAGCGACAGGCACGTCCCCGACTCCACGGAAAGAGTGATCTCGCGTAACGCCGGATAGTCGCCGAAGTATTTCCAGACGTCTTCGACGGCGACGGCGCTCACCTACTTCTTTCCCTTCTTCCTGACCTGAGGGTTGGCTGCTTCGGCGCGGACCGGCTGGTGGGCTCGATAGAGAAGAATGAATCCGAGAGCCAGGATGCCCAGGCCAAGGCCGAGAATCCAGTAGAGCTTTGCGTAAATCTTCGGAAGCACCGTCGTCACCTGCGGTCCGCTCTCGCCTTCGGGTTCGCTGGAACGTGCTTGGCGCAGCGAGCCCGTGCCGGAGATCTCGACCTTGAAGGAGCCGGCCTTCATCTGGTAGATGCTGGCCTTAGTGCGCGGCTCCTGGCCGCGCGGCTCCAGACCGTCCCCTTTCAGCGTCACGCCGTCGGGCGCGAACAGGCTGGCCGGCG
>CAZQLF010000508.1:0-2708 GCA_964594035.1 uncultured Rhodospirillaceae bacterium
CGCACGCCTATGAACACACCGTCGGGCAGTTTTTCCCGATGATATTCGGCGCCCAGAGTTATTTTGCCGAAAGCGTGGAAAAGCTGATGGACAATATGATGGAGGCGCGGCCCACCATCATGACTGCCGTCCCGCGGCTCTATGAAGCCATGCATCAGCGCATCCTGCGCGGGCTCGCCAAGGCCACGCCCTTCCAGCGGCGCATGTTCGACCTAGCGTTCAGCCTCGGCCGCAAGCGCCTCAATGGCGGGCTCGGTCCTATCGAGCATCTGCTGAACCTCGTGTCGGAAGTGCTTGTGCGCCGCAAGCTGCGCCAGCGCTTCGGCGGCCGGCTGAAGGCCTGGGTCTCGGGTGGTGCGGCTCTGAACGAGGAGATCGGCCTGTTCTTCCTCGCTCTCGGCGTGCGCCTGCTCCAGGGCTATGGCCAGACGGAAGCCTCGCCCGTGGTCAGTGCCAATCCGCCGCGCCGAATCAAGATCCGCACTGTCGGCCCGGCGCTTGCCGGCGTTGAGGTGAATATTGCCCCTGATGGCGAAATCCTCGTGCGTTCCGAAGCGGTGATGAAGGGCTATTGGCGCGACGAAGCCGCAACAGCCGCCGCCGTGCGCGATGGCTGGCTGCATACCGGCGATATCGGCGCGCTGGATAGCGAGGGTTATCTCCAGATCACCGATCGCAAGAAGGACATCATCGTGCTCTCCGGCGGCGACAATGTCTCACCGGCGCGCGTCGAGGGGTTTCTAGTACTGCAGCCGGAGCTCAACCAGGCCATGGTGCATGGCGACAAGCATCCCCATGTCGTTGCCCTGCTCGTGCCCGACGAGGATTTCATCCGCAACTGGGCAAGAGCGAACGGGGTTGCCGCCGATCTCGCCCGTCTTTCCGAAGACGCTGCTTTTCAGAAAGCCTTCGCACCGGCCATCGACCGGGTCAATGCCGGCCTTTCGCCCATCGAGCGCATCAGGCGCTACGCGATCGCTCCTGAACCGTTCACCGCCGAGAATGCCATGCTGACGGTCTCAATGAAGATCCGCCGGCATAAGATCATGGAGCGGTACGGCCCGCTTCTCGAACGGCTCTATTCGCCGTAATAGCCGCGATACCAATCGACGAAACGGGGAATACCGACCTCGACTTCGGTGCCCGGGCGATAGCCAAGATCGCGGGTTGATTCCTCGATATCCGACAGCGTTTCCTTCACATCGCCCGGCTGCATCGGCTGGAAATCGATCTCAGCCTTCCGGCCACAAGCCTTCTCGATGGTGGCGATGAAATGCATCAGCCCGACGCCGCGGTGATTGCCGAGGTTGTAGACGCGATGCGGCCGCAGGCCGCCGTCCGCGGAGGGCGGCCGGTCGAGGGCGGCGAGCACGCCGGCAACGATGTCATCGATATAGGTGAAGTCTCGCATCATCTCACCGCCGTTGAAGACCTGGATCGGCTTGCCGGCCAGGATCGCGCGGGTGAACAGAAAGGCCGACATGTCCGGCCGGCCCCAGGGGCCATAGACGGTGAAGAAGCGAAGCCCCGTCGCGGGCAGGCCGAACAGATGACTGTATGTGCTGGTCATCAGCTCATCCGCCAGCTTGCTCGCGGCATAGATCGAGACCGGGTGGTCGACCCGGTCGCTGACGGCGAACGGCATTTTGGTATTGCCGCCATAGACCGAGGAGGAGCTGGCATAAACCAGATGCCGGATATCCTTCAGATGCCGGCAGGCCTCCAGGATCACCAGATGTCCGGTCACATTGGCGTCGATGTAGGAGAAAGGATCGACCAGCGAATGCCGCACGCCGGCTTGGGCTGCCAAATGCACGATGCGGGTCAGGCCGGGATGCTCCTTGAAGAAGGCGGCGGCGGCCGCCTTGTCGGCGATATCCAGTTGATGGAACGAAAACCCGTTGCGGCCCTCGACCTGGGCCAGACGCGCCTGCTTCAGTTTTACATCGTAATAGGGGCTGAGATTGTCGACCCCGACGACCTGTTCGCCGCGCGCCAGCAAGTGCTGGGTAACGTGAAACCCAATGAACCCGGCGGCGCCGGTGACCAGTATCATTGCGACACCCCATAAAGCGGGGCGCGAGCATAACGAAGTGGCCTGCCAAGCAAAGCAATTTCCTTTGCATGGCGCACCCCGGTTCGACAGTCCGTAATCCGTCCCAATCCTGTCTCAGCGATTTATTGCGTTTCTTTACTTCCCGCTGGCCCATAATTGCAGGGCGGCGGGCGCTGCATTAAGTTTCCTGAGAAAGAAGCCGCTCAAGAATTGCGGCGCCCCGGGAGGGCCCAAGATGCCGCTCGACGCCGTCAGTCTCGACGACAAATACGCTCTCGAAAGCGGCCGCATTTTCATCACGGGAACACAAGCGCTCGTGCGCCTGCCGATGATGCAGCGCCACCGCGATCTGGCCGCAGGCCTCAATACCGCTTGCTACGTCACCGGCTATCGCGGCTCGCCCCTCGGCGGTGTCGATCTCGCCATGTGGCAAGCCCGCAAGTTCCTCAAGGAAAACCACATTCAGTTCCAGCCCGGGGTAAATGAAGACCTCGCGGCTACCGCGGTATGGGGCAGCCAGCAGCTCGATCTCTTCGGCGATTCGAAATACGACGGCGTCTTCTCCATGTGGTACGGCAAAGGGCCGGGCGTGGACCGCAGCGGCGACGTCTTGCGCCATGGCAATCTCGCCGGCACCGCCAAGCATGGCGGT
>CAZQLF010000509.1:0-2707 GCA_964594035.1 uncultured Rhodospirillaceae bacterium
GAAGACGCCAGCGGCGGCGAGCGGCCAGTACTACGCTGACTGGGTGCTGGATCAGGTCAACGACTACGTCAACTACACCGACCGCGACCTGGTGGTGGTCACCACCATCGATGGGCGCGCCCAGCAGATCGCGGAAGCGGCCGTCGAAAAGACGCTGAGCGACGCGGACGCGGCCAAGAATGCCAACCAGGCAGCACTCGTCGCCATGTCGCCGGACGGCGCTGTGCGCGCGATGGTAGGCGGGCGCGATTACGGTAAAAGCCAGTTCAACCGCGCAACCCAGGCGCTCCGTCCGCCGGGGTCGTCCTTCAAGCTCTTCGTCTATCTTGCCGCTATGGAAGCCGGCATGACGCCCGACGACACGATGGTCGACGGACCAATCTCCATCGGCAACTACCGGCCGAACAATTTCGATGACAAGTACTACGGCACAGTCACCCTGCGCGATGCCTTCGCAAAGTCGCTCAACAGTGTCGCTGTGCAGGTCAGCGAGCGCATCGGCCATGACAAGGTGATCAATATGGCGCGGCGTCTCGGGATTCATTCCGACCTGGTGGATGCACCCAGCATCGCGCTGGGTGCCAGCGGCGTCTCGCTGCTGGAGATGACGGGCGCCTACGCCGTGCTCGAAAACCGCGGCAACGGTGTGTGGCCTTACGGCATCTCCCAGATTCTCGATTCACAGAACAACGTGCTCTTTCAGCGCAGTGGCGGCGGCCCGGGGCAGGAGCTTGGCGCACATACGGCGAGCGAGATGCTCGACATGATGCAGGCGGTGGTGAACGCCGGCACCGGACGTGCAGCCGTCATCGACCGGCCCATTGCCGGCAAGACCGGCACCAGCCAGGACTACCGCGATGCCCTCTTCATCGGTTTCAGCGCCGAGCTCACCACCGGCGTGTGGGTAGGCAATGACGACAATTCGCCGATGAACAAGGTGACCGGCGGATCGCTGCCGACCCGCATCTGGCATGATTTCATGGCTTCGGCCCTGGCCGGCAAGCCGCCGCAGCCTCTGCCGCTGCCCAATGGCGAGATGCCGGAGATCGCATTGTCGCCGGTCATGCCGACCCCGCCGGTGACGGCCGGCACGGATACCGGCGCGCAACCTGCCTCCACCATCATCGAACCGGTCGACCCGTTGCATCCACTCGGCGACAACACACCCTCGCCGGAAATTCAGAACGTGATCGAGCGGCTCAAGATTTTGGCGAAGCAGCGCCAGAAATAAGCAGGCGGTAGATCGCCGGCTGAAGCATGCCCACCAGCGCCACGCCCGCAGCCATCGGAATGGCGGTGCCGTTGGCCAGATGGCCAATGAGGACGCCGCCGAGTGCCGCCAGCCCCATCTGCACAAATCCAAGAAATGCCGCTGCTGTGCCGGCGATCCGGGGAAAGGGACCGATGGCGCCTGCCATGGCGTTGGGCAGGACCAGGCCGACGCCTGCCATGTAGACGATGGCGGGCGCCAGGATTCCGGCGACCGTTGCGCCGACGCTCAGCACCGAAACGATCAGGCTGATGCCGCCGAATGCGGCGATCACGCCGCCGATGCGCACCATGGGCTCCACGCCGAAGCGACGGGTCAGCCGGCCGCCCAGCAATGTACCGGCGATATAGCCCAGCACGATGGCGGCAAAGCAAAGGCCGTAACGCTCCGGCGGCAGGCCGATGATGTCGACGAAGACGAAGGAGGAGCCGGAGATGAAGCAGAAGATGCCGCCATAGGCCAAGGAACAGGCGAACACGTAGCCGAAATACACGCGCTGGCGGAACAGACTGAGATATCCCCGCAGCGCGCTATCGATCCACGGCCCTCCCTCGCCGCGATGGGGTGCGGTCTCCGGCAGCATGGCAAAAGCGAGCGCAAGTCCTGTGGCGCCGTAGACGCAGAGGATGGCGAAATTGGCGCGCCAGCCGAACCAGGCTTCGACATAGCCGCCCAGGATCGGCCCCAGCGCCGGGGCCAGCGCCATGGCGGCACTCATGTAGGAGAGGATGCGCGCTGCACCTTCACGCCCATGCACATCGCGCACGATGGCGCGGCAGACCACCGGCCCGGCGCAGGCACCCATGGCCTGCAACAGGCGGGCCACGATCAGTATCGACATGTTGGGCGCCACGGCGCAGACGGTGCTGGCGGCAACGTAGAGCATCGTGGCAGCGAGCAGTACCGGGCGGCGGCCGAAGCGATCGGAGAGCGGGCCATAGACGAGCTGCCCTGCCGCGACCCCAATCAGGAAGACGCTGAGAGTCAGCTGCACCCGCGCGACGTCAGTTGCAAAATAGCGCAGCAGGCCCGGCAGCGAGGGCAGATATAGATCCGTCGAGATCGGGCCGAGCGCGACGAGGGCGGTCAGCAAGGCGGTCGTCGCAACGCTATTGGGGCGAAGGCTGCGGGGTCGAAGCATACAGGCTCGGTACGGGTGAAAGCGGCGAGATGGGGCGCGCGGTTATAGACCCGGGATACACGGCTCCGCAAACAATGACAGCGGCCAGTGGCTCCGCATTGCGCAACGGACCGGACCTTGCCAGAGGTTGCTCGGCCCATAACACTGCCACCGAGCAAGGGGGAGAAAACCGATGGCTAGCAAACGCGGCGATCAGAAGCCCTTGATGGAGGCCCCGGTCTATGGCCGTTCGCTACGGGGTTTCCAGGTCAACCCGCTTGTGAACGACTTACCTGGTTACGTCCCCCTTTCCCCCC
>CAZQLF010000510.1:0-2706 GCA_964594035.1 uncultured Rhodospirillaceae bacterium
GGGATCCCGTAGTTGGGTCGCTTAACTGGGGCTGCAATTATATTCGATGATCGTGAGGTTCCTCGCCATCTGCAGATCGGCGAGCGAAGCAAAGCGCAGGTCAAACCTGCCGAAGTGAAAACCCGGAATCTCGCGCGCGATATCGTCAATCCAGCGCGCCAGCGCCGGCGTGACAAAGGCGCTCCCGTCGCGAAAGATCGCCCCCTTGCAGTGATTGCCGACGAATACCAGCCGCACAGGTTCATCCTTTGCCGGAACGCGTTGTCTTTCGCCGTTGAGGGGCTTGAGACAAAGCTCCATGACCCGGCGGGCCCGCGGGTCGGCCCCGACGAGCTGTTCGATGGTCGAGACCCCATCGCCTGTGATGTGGGGCGCGAACTTCAGTGTCATGGACGAAACGCGCCCCCGGGCTTCGGCGGGGTGACGGATATAGAAGATGCCGGCCTCGCCCGGCTTATCGATGAGGTGCTGGACCATCAGGCTTTGGCCCGAAGGAAACGCTCTCACGTAGTCGCACAGCGCGCTGGTGTTGGCGATGATGCGCACACCGTTGCCCTGGCACCCCACATCGGGCTTGGCGACGAAGGGAAAACCGATGTTGGCTTCTTCGCAGCGCGCCAGGATGTGCGCAACATCATCGGCGGTTCGGCGCGGATCGCTTCGGCGATGCACGATATACGGTGCCAGCTGTTTTCGCCCACCCTCGCCCATGCAAGCCAGCAAGGCGCTTTTCGATTCTCCCCAGAGGCCACCGTTCTCCATGGCCGGGTTGGCCAGCGCCGCTAGAGCGAGGCCACGGCGCCGCAGTGCCTGCCAGGCAATAAACAGATAGACTGGTGTGTAGAAGAGAAAGCCGGGCCAGAATTCGAACCGCGAGTAGGGGCGCCGGCTCACAGGCAGCATTGTCTGCACCGGCGAGCCGCCCAAAGCCGGCGGAAATTCTTTCAGTTCGGCCGCATCTTTTTCGCTGAAAGCCTCGAGCTGCCGATCGTTGATTTGCCCGGAGGTGCGCCTCCCGAGCACCCGGCTGCCGATGAAGCCGGCCGCCGTCAATGGCAGGATCAGCCCTGCCCAGGCCCAATATCCGAAATAGCGGGTGGTCGCCTCGCCAAAGGCAAGCGCAAGGGCGAGCGCTATGGGCAGATAGATTGCCGCCGAGACCAGGCACAGCACGAAGAAGCGCCGGAACGGCAGGCCGACCCAGCCGCAGGCTACATAGCTCGGCAAAATCATGCCGGGTACCAGGCGTGCAGCGATGACCGCGAGTTCCATGTTGTTGGACAAGAGAGCGCTCAGGCGCCGATCGCCGCGGTTGAACAGCAAATTCCGCACGCGACGATTGCGCCGGGCCAGTGCGCCGGCACCATAAAGAGCGAGATCGCTGGTCGTCATGCCGCAATAGAGGCTCGCCAGTGCGATCCAGCGCGGCAATTGATGGCTGGTGATCAGGATCGCCGCGCTGACGATCGCTATGTTCTCGTGAATGAACGGCGCGAGAAAAAGGCCGCCGGCCTGGGCGGCCAGAGACGGATCGGCCACCGATCCGAGCGCCAGGAAATCGGCGATTCCCATGTCAGGCAGGGGAGGGGTTTTGTAACTGGAGCATGCTCAT
Source organism: uncultured Rhodospirillaceae bacterium (assembly GCA_964594035.1). Taxonomy (GTDB): domain Bacteria; phylum Pseudomonadota; class Alphaproteobacteria; order Dongiales; family Dongiaceae; genus DASXQK01. The sequence continues at coordinate 1,613 of CAZQLF010000510.1, forward strand.
GGGATGTTTACGCCGTTTACCCTGGACACAAAAGTGGAACCGTCAGCCCCAAGAAAGTTCCCGAGCGCCGGTCGGGGGTGTGTCAAAAAATTCGGTTACGAAATTGATGGGTGAAACGTAGCGCACGAGCGCCCTCAATCACGAATTTGGGCGGGCGCCCGAAAATGCCACAATGATCTTGCGCCGGCTCTAACCGGAGGTTGTGCGGCCTCCAGACTCCCCGTTGCGGCCGCTGGTGTTTCCTCCAGCTCCTCAAGACGGCGCGCCACGCGCGCGCAATCCTCAGCGACATTCAAATAGGGACGTGCGACCACCCATACCGAGCGAGCTTGAAACGTGGCGTGAAGTCTAGCCACAACAATATCACGAGGGGGTAATGCGCCGGTGATGAACGGTGCCTATGTTGGCGAATTACCGGTGAGGTATTGCATGTGCGCGGCTGCGCCGTTTCTCGCCGGTATTGCAATGGCAAGACAACTGCCTTGACACCGCTCCGGCAAGGAACCGGTTTATGGCATCCGTGTCTGATCTGACCCGATCGTCCGGACTGATCTTCAGCGGAACCGTTGTCCAACGCGGCACGTCGACGGTACCTAGCGTCCCGCCGAGCGACAATCTGGTGGTTGCGCGAGTTGATCGAGCGATACGGGCCGATCCTGTATTGGGAGATCTCACCGGCAAACTTGTCACTGTCGCCGCACTGGCCCCGGAGAGTCTTTCACTGGGACAACAGGCAGTCTTCTTTACGAATAGTTGGATCCACGGTCGAGGCATCGCGGTCCGCGAGATAGCGCATCTAGACACTTCGCAGGCCGATGCAGCGGCTCAAGCGGTCGCGAAGTTACCCGAAAAGCACCTTCTTGAACGGCTGCAATCCGCCGAACTTGTAGTGCAGGCGGAAGTAACCGAAGTCGGACCCCCGGAGAAGGTCCCTCGCGACCGCCAGGCGGCGTGGTGGGCGCCCGCTAGGTTGAAGATACAGAGCGTGCTTCACGGCGCGCCGGCCGACACCGCGGTGGTGTATTTCGCGACTGCCGACTGGCCGCCATGGACCCATGCGCTGCGTCTCAAGGCAGGCCAGCAGGGCGTATTCA
>CAZQLF010000511.1:0-2704 GCA_964594035.1 uncultured Rhodospirillaceae bacterium
TGCGGATCTTGGCCCCTGAGATGAAATAGGCGAACACATCGCCGCGTTTGGCCCAACCCCTGAGCTGCCGGGCATAGACCGATAGTTCGGCCTCGGAAACGCCGGTCTCCAAATCCTCGCGGCTCGCCATCAGCCTCGCATAGGTGAAACCGGCGGTTGGCTGGTCGATCTCGGGGGAGTCTTTGTCCTCGGCCTCATCCTTGGCAAAGACGATGGCGATCCTCTCCTTGCGCGCCAGATCGTAGAACGCTTGGGTCGCGAAAGTCGGGCTGCGTACCTCCACGGCGTGGCGGAGCGCGACGCCGTCTTTCTCTTTGGGCAGTAGCGCGAGGAAGGCGCCGAAATCCTCCGCGTCGAATTTCTTGGTGCCCATGAACTGCCAATTGATCGGGCCGAGCTTGGCGCCAAGCTCGGTCAACCCCTGCCCAATGAAGCGCTCGATGGACTCCCCCGCGCCCGCAAGAACCCGCCGATTGGTGCAGAACCGCGAGGCCTTCACCGCAAAGACGAAGCCGTCCGGGGTTTCGTCGCGCCATTTGCGCCAGCTGTCGGGCTTGAAGGTCGAATAATAGGTGCCGTTGATCTCGATGGAGGTCAGCGCGCGGGACGCGAATTCCAGCTCGCGCTTGTGGGGCAGCCCGTCAGGATAGAAGACGCCGCGCCAGGGTTCGAAAGTCCAGCCGCCGATGCCGACGCGAATCCCGCCCATCTTCAGGCCTCCTTCGACTTCGGTCCCGTATAGAACGCCGGCCAGTTTTTCTTTGTCACCTCGCTGTCGGAAGCGAAGGCATAGCAGGTATCGAGGAGGGGTGGCCTCGGCCCGCCATGGGAATTAGCGTCGGACTCCGGCTTCACCCGCCGCTCGCGCGCCTTTTGGCCCCATATGGTCTGATAGGCCACCGTCGCCATGGCGCCCAGCATCTCCACGTGATGGGTGCAGCCTTGGCTTCCGCCGAGCAGCTCCTTCAGCTTCTTGTTCCAGCCGGGACCGACCTTCAATCCCTTCACCACCGCGAAATTCGGTGCAACGTCGCCGCAGATTGCAAACGGCGAGCTGTCGGTCGAGACCTCGATATCGGCCACGACAAAATGGCTATCGAGGGTGAGCCGGATGCGCATGTCGTGCACCCAGTCGCCTGCCTTGACCTCGCCGCGCCAGTCGTTGGGAAAGCTGTAGGTTTTGCTGTCCGTCATGCGGCCTTCGATGTCCCAGAGGCCGTCCTTGCGGTGAAACCCCTGAAATTCGTAGCGGCGGTCGTGCAGATGCTCGCGCTCGGCAACAGGGGCGGAGAGGGGCATTGGGCGGGTCCTTTGGAAATATGTCCGCCGGTCAGGCGGCGCTCGCCGTCTCGGCAGAGTTCGACGGCGGCGTGATCTTCAGCCGGCTGATCTGGTTACGCTGGCGCTCCATCACCTCGAAGCGGAAACCGTGGAAGGTGAAGATCTGTCCCTGATCGGGAATGCGTCGCGCCTCATGCAGCACGAGCCCGGCGATGGTCGCGGCCGCCTCATCGGGCAGGCGCCAGTCGAACTCGCGGTTCAGATCGCGGATGGTCACCGTGCCGTCGACGACGTAGCTGCCATCCGCCTCGCGGGTGACGCCGGTTACGTCCTTGTCGTGCTCGTCTTCGATGTCGCCGACGATCTCCTCGATGATGTCCTCGAGGGTGACGATGCCCATGAGCGCGCCGTATTCATCCACCACGAGGGCGAAATGCTCGCGCCGGGCGCGAAACGCCTGAAGCTGGGCGATGAGCGTGGTCGATTCCGGTACGAACCAGGGCGGCAGCGCCAGGCCGACGATATCGAGATCCTCCACCCGGCCGCCGGTGTGGATGGCGCGCAGCAGCGCCTTGGCATGCAGCACACCGATGATGTTGTCGGGCTCGCCGCGCCAGAGCGGCAGTCGCGTATGCGGGCTTGCCATCACCGCTTCCACGATCTTTTCCGGCGGCAGATCGGCATCGATGGTGGAAAGGTTGCTGCGATGGACCATGATGTCGCCGATCATCACGTTGCCCAGATCGAGGATCGAATGCAGCATGGCGCCGGACTGCATTTCCTCGCCGGCGACTTCGGCATGCAGGTCGATGGCGCCACGCAGCTCCGTCTCGGTTGCTTCCGCTCCCAGCTCGGCGGTGACGGGCGCGCCCATCAGATTCAGGATGCCGCGCACGAACCACTGGATGACTTTTACCACCGGGCCGGCAACGCGGATGAGCCAATACATGATGGGCGCCACGCCAAGGGCGAGGCGATCGGCATTGTTGATCGCATAGGTCTTGGGCATCACCTCGCCGAAGACGACGATCAACACCGTCATCACGCCGGTGGCATAGACAACGCCACGCGCGCCGAACAGCTCGATCAGCACGCCGGTGGCAAGCGCCGAGGCCATGATGTTGACCAGGTTGTTCCCCAGCAGCAGCGTGGCGATAACGTGCTCCATATGCAGGCGTAACCGGTTGACGATGCCCGCACGGCGGTTTCCCTCGCCCTCCAGCCCGTGCATCTTCGGACGGGATGCGGCAGTCAGCGCTGTCTCGGCCGCGGCGAAAAAGGCCGAGCAGAGGATCAGCAGCACGATGACGATGATGTCCCAGATCATGCGGCAATCGCCTCCGCCAGCATGGCGGCCACATCATCGAGCGCCACATCCTTGGCGATGAAGGCCCGGCCGATGCCCCGCGTCAGCACGAAGGTG
>CAZQLF010000512.1:0-2700 GCA_964594035.1 uncultured Rhodospirillaceae bacterium
GGGTTTCGCCGCGGCCGCATCGGCCTGCTTGATCCAGAAGTCCTTGAGCTTGAGCCGTGGCAGCGAGGGCGACACATCGATCAGCGCCTCCCTCCCCGGGGCAATGCCGGGCCCGGAAGCGAACGGCTTTGGAAGTTGGCAAGCCTGATCGTGGGCCGTAGCCGTGGCGGGCTGGGCCATGTCACTGTCATCGCCAGCATGATCTTCTCGGGCATGAGCGGCAGCGCGATTGCCGATGCCGCCGGCCCCGGCAAGCTGATGATCGAAATGATGCTGAAGGAAGGGCGCTACAAGCCGGGCTTCGCCGGCGCGCTCGCCGCGGCGGCTGCCACCATCGGTCCGATCATTCCGCCCTCCATCCCCATGGTGCTCTACGCCATGGTGGCCAACACCTCCGTCGGCTACCTCTTCCTCGGCGGCTTCTTGCCCGGCGTGCTGATGGGAGTATCGCTCATGGTTGTCATTATGCTCGTGGCCCGTCGCGACAACCTGCCGGTCGCCGCCCCCGTCGCCATGTGCGAGATCCCCGGGATCATGAAGGATTCCACCCCGGCGCTCATGCTGCCGGTGATTCTGCTGGGCGGCATTTATTCCGGCATCGTGACACCGACGGAAGCCGCCGCCGTGGCCGCAGCCTATGCCCTGCTTCTCGCCTGCGGCGTTTATCGCGCGATGTCGTTCCAGGGATTGGTGACGCTCTTCATCGGCGCGGCGCGGTCCACGGCGGTTGTCGCCCTCGTCGTCGCCGGGGCCTTGCTGATCAACTATGTCGTCGCGGCCGAACAGATCCCCAACAAGATCGGTGCCTGGATCGGGACCCTGCACGTCTCGGCGCTCGGCTTCCTGCTGATCATCAACCTGCTGTTCCTGGTCCTGGGCTGCTTCCTCGACACCTTGTTGATGCTGCTGGTGATCGTACCTATCGCCATGCCGACGATCCGCGAGCTTGGCATCGATCCGGTGCATTTCGGCGTGACCACGGTCGTCAACCTGATGATCGGTATGGTCACGCCGCCCTATAGCGAACTTTTATTCGTTGTGACGGGCATCACCGGCATCCCGCTGACCTCGATGTACCGCCATATCTGGCCGTTCATCGTCGCGCTGATGATCGCGCTGTTGCTGATGCTGGTTTTCCCTGAAATCGTGCTCTGGCTGCCGGAGAAATTCGGCTATATCCCGGGCAGTTGAGCAGGAAGTGACATGTCCACCCTGAAAGAGAAATTTGGCGGCGTCGACCGCTACCGGCATTTCATCAATGGGCAATGGGTTGCCTCGACGGGCAAGGATTTCATCGAGGTCGAGAACCCCGCGACCGAAGAGATCATCGCCCAGGTGCCGGACGGCACCCCCGACGATGCCGAGCGGGCACTGGAAGCAGCGCGGGCGGCCCAGCCCGGCTGGGAAGCATTGCCGCCGGCCGAGCGCGGCGCGCTGTTGCGCCGCCTGGCGCAGCTGATCCTGGAAAACCGGGAGCGGCTGGCGCGTCTTGTCGTGGCCGAGCAGGGTAAGCCCCTGGCCGAGGCGCGCGGCGAGATCGACAGCTCGGCGCTTTATCTGACCCATGCGGCGGAGGAAGCGCGGCGAATCACGGGTGATATCCTGCCCTCGGACAATCCCGACGAGCAGATCTGGATCCAGCGTGCTGCCTTTGGTGTCGTTGTTGGCTTGACCGCCTGGAACTACCCGGCGGCGCTCACCACCCGCAAGATGGGCCCGGGGCTGATCGCCGGAAACACGATCGTCATCAAATCCCATGAGGGCACGCCGCTCTCGGCCCTGGAAATTGCCCAGCTGGCCCAGCAGGCAGGTCTGCCGCCCGGCGTGATGAATGTCGTCTCCGGCCTCGGCAAGACCGTGGGCGAGATGCTGGTGCGCCACCCGATCACCCAGCTGGTGAGCGTCACCGGCAGCGTCCGGGCGGGCCGTGAGATCTATCGCGCCGGCGCCGACGATCTGAAGGTTCTGCGCCTGGAGCTGGGCGGCAAGGCGCCGCTGGTGGTGGCCGAGGATGCCGATATCGGCGCGGCGGTGAAGGCGGCGGTTGCGTCCCGTTTCGAAAATTGCGGCCAGATCTGCATCTGCAACGAACGCATGTATCTCCACGAGAAGATCGCCGACCAGTTCATGGAGCGCTTCATCGAATCGGTGAAGCGCCTCAAGCTCGGCAATCCGCTGGAGCTGGTCGACGTCGGCCCGAAGTTCAGCGGCGCGGAGGTGGAAAAGGTCGAGGCGCTGGTGGCGGGCGCGGTCAAGGCGGGCGCCAAAGTCGCCACCGGCGGCAAGCGCCCGACCGGCACGGGCTTCGACAAGGGCCATTGGTTCGAGCCGACGGTGCTGACCGGCGTGCGCAACGACATGGAGATCATGCAGCGCGAGGTCTTCGGGCCGGTGATACCGGCCATGACCGTGACCGACTTCGACGAGGGGCTGGCGCTGGCCAATGATTCGGCCTACGGGCTGTCGGCCTATGTCTTCACCAAGGACCTGCGCCGGCTCATGCGCCTCGTGCGCGAGCTGAAGTTCGGGGAAATCTATGTCAACCGCGCCGGCGGCGATGCCGTTCACGCCTATCACGCCGGCTATCGCCATAGCGGCCTCGGCGGCGAAGACGGCAAATACGGCCTCGAGGGTTATCTCCGGAAAAAGACGATCTACGTGAATTTCTCATGATCTCGAAACCGCAAGCAGGCAGGAGGA
>CAZQLF010000513.1:0-2694 GCA_964594035.1 uncultured Rhodospirillaceae bacterium
GGCGGGGAGTGCAAAACCTTCGACCGCCTGGGTGGCGGCGTGATCTTCCCGATTGCCGACCGGCGCGGCCGGATCATTGCCTTCGGCGGGCGCATCCTGGGTGAGGGTCAGCCCAAATACCTGAACTCGCCGGAGACCCCGCTCTTCCATAAAGGGCGCACGCTCTATGGGCTCGGCCAGGCGCTGAGGCCGGCACGCGATGCCGGCGAGATCATCGTCGCCGAAGGCTATATGGACGTGATCGCGCTGGCCCAGGCCGGTTTTGCCCAGGCCGTCGCACCGCTCGGTACCGCGCTGACCGAGGAGCAGATGGGCGAGCTCTGGCGGCTGGTGGCCGAACCGACCCTTTGTTTTGACGGCGATGCGGCCGGCGAACGGGCTGCGGCCAGAGCGGCGGAGCGGGCCTTGCCGCTGTTGAAGCCGGGACAATCGCTGCGCTTTGCGCTGCTGCCCGCGGGGGAAGATCCCGATACCCTGATCATCGCCCAAGGGGCCGCGGCGATGCGCAAGGTGCTGGACGATGCCCTGCCGCTCGCCGAGATGGTCTGGCGAGGCGGGGTGCAGGGGCGGCATTTCGACACGCCGGAACGCCGGGCGGGCCTGCGGCAAGAAGTCCGGGAGCGGCTGTCGAAGATCACCGATCAGCCGGTGCGGGACGCTTATCGGGCGGATTTCGAACGCCGCCTGGATAGCCTGTTCGGCCAAGGGTCGCGTGGGCAGGGAACCCAGGCCGGCCGGCCCGGAGTGGGCGGGAAATGGGCAGCCGGGCAAAGGACGGGGGAAAAGCGCCGTTTCGCGTCCCCGCCAGCGACCGGGGGCGAGGCCGTGCGCCAGGCGGGGCCGGACCAGCTTCGCCTGCAAGGGGAAGTGATCCTGGCGACCGTGGTCAACCACCCCATGCTGATCGCCTCCCGGCTGGAGGCCCTGGCCCATCTGAACCTGCCGGCAGGTCAACTTGACAAGCTTCGTCAAGCCATTATAGACCACGCCGCCCATCATCCGGACCTTGACCCCGAGGGCCTAAAAGACCATCTCATGTCCCAGGGTTTCGCGGCCACTTTGCCTGATATTTTGCGGCGGGCGGGACTCCACCGCTTCACCCTGCCATCGGCTTCTCTGGCGACGGCAGGCGAGGGCTTGGATCATGTGCTGGGATTGCTGCGCGAGCGGGCCATGCAGCAGGAGGCCGATGCGGCGGCGCGCCAGTTCGGCGCGGCGCTGACGGATGAAGCCCAGGCCCGCTTCGAGCGGGCGCGCGACTTGGCGCTGGAAGGCGAGAGCCGCCGGCGCGACATCGATGGACCGGAACAGGGGGGCTGAGGCCCTCCGCATTGGCAGGACAAGATCAATCATGGCGGCGAAGGCCCCGGCAAAAGGCGAGACCAGCGAAACGCGCGAAGAGGCCAGCGATGGCCCGCTGATGGATGGATTCAGCGCCCCGGTCAAGAAGATGTTCGCGCGGGCGAAAGAGCGCGGCTACATCACCTATGACGAGCTGAACGCGGCATTGCCGCAGACAGAAATGTCCTCGGAGCAGATCGAGGACATCATGGCCAATCTCAACGAGATGGGCATCAACGTGGTCGATGGCGAGGAGCCGGAGGAGGGTGCCGCCGCCACCGCCGAGAAGCCTGCCGCGCCTGCCACCGGCGAAGCCGCCAATGACGAAGAGGAAGAGCGCAGCGGCGGCAATCTCGACGATGCGGATATCGGCCGCACCGACGATCCTGTGCGCATGTATCTGCGTGAGATGGGCAGCGTCGAGCTGCTCTCCCGCGAGGGCGAGATCGCCATCGCCAAGCGCATCGAGGCCGGCCGCGACATGATGATCGGCGGCATCGCCGAAAGCCCGCTGACCTATCGCGCGCTGCTGGAATGGCGCGACCGCCTCATGCGCAACGAAATGCTGCTGCGCGACATCATCGATCTCGACGCCACCTATGGCCGCACCCCTGACGCCGCGGCGATGGAAGGCAATGGCGAGGACGAGGAATCCGAAGCCGAGAGCGAAAGCGAAGAGGCCGAGGGAGAGGCTCCCGCCGAAGGCGGCGAGAATGCCGATGGCGGCGAGGAAGCCAATGTGTCGCTCGCCGCGATGGAGCAGGAGCTGCTGCCCGGCGTAGGCGATACGCTCGACAAGATCGCGCTGACCTTCAAGAAGATCGACAAGCTGCTGATCAAGCGGCTGGCGACCTATAACGAGGGCACCAAGCCCACGCCGCAGAGCGAGAAGAAGATCGTCGCGCTGACGGCCGAGCTCAGCACCCATATGCGCAGTATCAAGCTGAACAATGCCCGTATCGAGCAGCTGGTCGAACAGGTCTATAACCTGAATCGCCGGCTGATCGGCTTCGAGGGCCAGCTGCTGCGCCTGGCGCAGAAGACCGGGGTAAAGCGCGAGGATTTCATCGCCCGCTACAGCGGCAGCGAGCACAACCCGCGCTGGATCGGCAACCTTGCCAAGCTGACCGGCAAGGGCTGGAAGGATTTCTGCGGCAAGAATCGCGAGGATGTAAAGACGATCCGCGGCCAGATCGGCCTGGTGGCCGAGGCTTCGCTCCTGCCGTTGCCGGAATTCCGCCGCGTGGTGGGCATCATCCAGCGCGGCGAACGCGAGGCCAGCCGCGCCAAGAAGGAGATGGTGGAAGCGAACCTGCGCCTCGTGATTTCCATTGCCAAGAAATACACCAACCG
>CAZQLF010000514.1:0-2692 GCA_964594035.1 uncultured Rhodospirillaceae bacterium
CCTGGCCGATCCCCTGGGCCACGCCGCCATGCACCTGGCCCTCGACGATCATCGGATTGATCACCCGGCCGATATCGTCCACGGCAGTGAAATTCACCAGCGTGGTGACGCCGGTATCGGGGTCGACTTCCACTTCGCAGATATGACAACCACCGGGATAGGTGAAGTTCAGCGGGTCATAGAACGAGGTTTCCTCGAGCCCTGGTTCGAGTTCGGTGATCGGATAGTTGTGCGGGACGTAGGCGGTGAGCGCCACCTGGCCAAAGGGCACGTTCTTGTCCGTGCCCGCAACCTTGAACACGCCATCCTTGAACTCGATGTCGGCTGCCGATGCTTCCATCAGGTGCGCGGCGATGCGCTTGGCCTTGTGGACGATCTTGTCCAGCGACTTGACCAGCGCAGACCCGCCCACGGCCAAAGAACGCGAACCATAGGTTCCCATGCCGAAGGGAATCTTGTTGGTGTCGCCGTGGGAGACATCGACATTCTCGATCGGAATGCCCAGCGTGTCGGAAACGATCTGGGCAAAGGTGGTTTCGTGACCCTGGCCATGGCTGTGGGTGCCGGTGAAAACCGTCACTGAGCCCGTGGGATGCACGCGGACATTGGCCGTCTCGTAGAGACCGGCGCGCGCGCCCAGAGATCCCACGACCGCCGAGGGTGCAATGCCGCAAGCCTCGAGATATGTCGACATGCCGATGCCGCGCAGCTTGCCGCGGCTTTTTGCCTCGGCGCGCCGCTTCTCGAACCCGGCCCAGTCGCTCTTCTTCATCGCGATGTCCTGGGTCGAGTGGTAGTCGCCGCTGTCGTACTGGAGGGCGACTGGCGTCTGATAGGGGAAGCCATCGCGCGGGATGAAGTTCTTACGCCTGAGTTCGGCGCGATCCATCTTCATCTCGCGGGCGGCTTTCTCCACCAGCCGTTCCAGCAGGAACGTCGCTTCCGGCCGGCCGGCGCCGCGATAAGCGTCGACGGCAACCGTGTTGGTGAACACGGCGCGCACCTCGACATAGATCGCCGGCGTCTTGTATACGCCCGCGAGAAGCGTGCCATAGAGATAGGTGGGCACACAGGGCGCGAAGGTGGAGAGATAGGCGCCCATATTGGCGATCGTGCTGACTCGCAGGCCCAGGAAGTTGCCCTCCTTGTCCATGGCGAGTTCGGCATGGCTGACATGGTCGCGGCCTTGCGCGTCGGAGATGAAAGATTCGCTGCGGTCGGCGGTCCATTTGATGGGCCGGGCGATCTTGCCCGCGGCCCAGGTGAGCAGCGCTTCCTCGGCGTAGTGGAAGATCTTCGAGCCGAAGCCGCCGCCTACATCGGGCGCCACGACCCGCAGCTTGTGCTCGGGAATCTGCAGCACGAAGGCCCCCATCAGGAGGCGAATGACATGCGGGTTTTGGCTGGTGGTGAAGAGCGTGTAGTCGCCGGTGGCGCGATCGAACTCCGCGACCGCCGCGCGCGGCTCCATGGCGTTGGCGATCAGCCGCTGGTTGACGATGTCGATTTTGGTGACGTGGGTTGCCTTGGCGAAGGCGGCGTCGGTTGCAGCCTTGTCGCCCAGATGCCAGTCGTAGCAGGTGTTGTCTTTCGCCTGCGGCCAGACCTGAGGCTGGCCGGGTTTGGCGGCCGAGCCAGTGTCGATGATCGGCTTCATCTCCTCATAGTCGACCTCGATCATCTCGGCGGCGTCGCGCGCCTGGGCCCTGGTTTCGGCGATGACGAGAGCAACGTGGTCTCCGACATGGCGGACCATGTCAGCCACCAGCGGAGGATGCGGCGGCTCGACCATCGGGGAGCCATCCTTGCTGTGCACCTGCCAGCCGCAGGGAAGACCGCCCTTGCCGTCGGCGGCGTAATCCGCCCCGGTGAAGATTGCGACAACGCCCGGGGCCTTCTTCGCCTTGCCGGTATCGATCCGCTTGATCTTCGCAAACGCGTGTGGCGAGCGAAGGATATAGGCGTAGGTCTGGCCCGGACGGTTGATGTCGTCGGTGTAGTGACCCTTGCCGGTGAGGAGCCGGTAGTCTTCCTTGCGCTTGACGGCAGCGCCGATGCCGGTACCAGTCATGGTCCTATCTCCTCATTGCCTTGGCGCCGGCCTGCACGGCCTTGACGATGTTGTGATAGCCGGTGCAGCGGCAAATGTTTCCTTCCAGCCATTCGCGGACCTGTTTTTCCGACGGGTCGCTGTTGCGGCCGGCGAGATCGACGGCGCTCATCACCATGCCCGGCGTGCAATAGCCGCACTGCAGGCCGTGATGTTCCTTGAAGGCGGCCTGCATCGGGTGCAGCTCGCCATTTGTTGCCAGGCCTTCGATCGTGGTGACCTTGGCACCGTTGGCCTGGACGGCCAGCAGCGTGCAGGACTTGACGGACTTGCCGTCGACATGCACCACGCAGGCGCCGCACTGGCTGGTATCGCAGCCAACATGCGTTCCCGTGAGGCCGAGATTTTCGCGCAGGAACTGGACCAGCAGGGTGCGGCTCTCGACATTGCCCGAGGCCGCCTTGCCGTTCACGGTCATGGAAACGGTGGGCATTTCGTTCTCCCTGTGAGGAGGACCGGCTGCTATCGACCGGGCCCGTTTTTTCAGATTGAGTGGGAAAAGCGTATCGCCGCGATCACGGCGGATCAACCGTGATCGCGTCGAAAACGTCGGCTAGGCCGCTGTTTTCAACCGAATATAAC
>CAZQLF010000515.1:0-2690 GCA_964594035.1 uncultured Rhodospirillaceae bacterium
CAGCCGGCGGTGACGAAGATCTATCACCCGAGCCAATGGCAGGGCGAGCAGAAGCGCCGGGCCGAGACCTATCTCAAGGGCGGTCTGGGTGGCCTGGTGGGCTTCGAGATCAAGGGCGGCAAGGAGGCAGGGCGCAAATTCATCGATGCGCTCAAGCTGTTCTACCACGTTGCCAATATCGGTGATGCGCGCAGCCTCGCCATCCATCCGGCGAGCACGACGCATTCCCAGCTCGATCCGGCCGAACAGCTGAAGACCGGCGTGTCGGACAACTATGTCCGCCTTGCCGTCGGCCTCGAGCATATCGACGACATCCTGGCCGATCTCGACCAGGCACTGAAGTCGGCCACCGCGCTGGCCAAGGCAGCGGAGTAAACCTCAACACGTCTATCGGCGTTATTCCCGCGCGGCTCGGACCAATTGTCGGTCTGGGCCGCGCTGGATATGGTTTCGGGGTGGTCCGCGTTGCCTTCACGCCAAATCTGCGCCGGCACCTTCCCTGCCCCACCGTCGACGCCGACGGCGGCACGGTTGCCGAGGCGCTCGACGCGGTCTTTGCCGACCATCCACGGCTGCGCTCCTATGTCCTCGACGATCAGGCGCAGCTGCGCCGTCACGTCGTCATCTATCTCAATAACCAGAAGACGGAGTTGCGCGCGGCGCTGAAGGACGGCGACGAACTCTATGTCATGCAGGCACTGTCGGGAGGTTGAGAATGGGCGACATTCTTCTGGCCGCAACCCGCAAGGGTCTCTTTATCCTGGAGCAACCGGGGCGCGATTGGGCCATCCGGCGGCGGGCCTTCCTGGGCGATCCTGTCTCGCTTGCGGTGCAGGACCCGCATAGCGGACGTCTCTATGCCGCTCTCAAGCTCGGTCATTTCGGCGTGAAGCTTCATGTGTCGGACGATGCCGGTGCAACCTGGCGCGAGACCAGCTGCCCGGCTTTTCCCAAGAGCGAAGAGAAGGATGCGCCGAGCGTCTTGGAAATCTGGGCGCTGGAATTCGGCCGCGAGCCAGGTGCGATCTGGGCCGGCACCATTGGCGGCGGCCTGTTCCGCTCGAACGATGCAGGCGAAAGCTGGCATCTGGTTGAATCGCTGTGGAACCATCCCGAGCGCAAGCGTTGGTTCGGCGGCGGCAACGATGCGCCCGGTATTCATTCGATTTGTATCGATCCTCGGAACCCGAAGCACCTGACACTCGCTGTCTCCTGCGGTGGTGTGTGGCAGAGCAACGACGATGGCGCCTCCTGGCGGCCGACGTCAAAAGGCATGTATGCCGAATACATGCCGCCCGAACGGGCCGAGGATTCGGCGACACAGGACCCGCATTGCCTCGTCCAGTGCAAGGCCAATCCCGACGTGCTCTGGGTCCAGCATCACAACGGTGTTTTCCGTTCGACCGACGGCGCGGAGACATGGCAATCAGTGAACGCCATCCGGCCATCGAAATTCGGTTTCGGCGTCGCAGTCCATCCTGACGATCCCGACCGCGCCTGGTTCGTGCCGGCGGTCAAGGATGAGTGCCGGATTCCCGTCGATGGCGCCGTCGTGGTGGCCCGCACATCGGATGGCGGCAAGAGCTTCGACGTGCTGCGCCAGGGGTTGCCCCAGCAGCACGCCTATGACCTCGTTCTGCGTCATGCCCTTGCGATCGACAGGCCGGGCAAATGGCTCGCCATCGGCTCCACCAGCGGCCATCTCTGGACGTCAGGCGACCAGGGCGATGCTTGGCAGCTGGCCGCAGGGAACCTGCCGCCGATCTATGCGCTGCGCTTTGCCCATGCCTAGGCGCGTGGTAGGCTCGAAATCGTCATGCGGCGCAACCCAAAACAGCAACATCCCGCCCCTGTCGCGGCGGACCTGAAGTCCGTCGGCAGCTATCCGCGCCTGCGCATGCGCCGCAACCGCGCAACGGATTGGGTCCGCCGCCTGGTGGCGGAAAACCGTATCGCGGTCGAGGATTTCATCTGGCCGGCCTTCGTCCAGGAAGGTGCCGGTTCCCGTCAGCCCGTCTCCTCGATGCCGGGGGTGGATCGCCTCTCCATCGAAGCCCTGGTTGACGCCGCTGGCGAAGCTGCGGAACTCGGCATTCCCGCCATGGCGCTGTTTCCGGTTGTGCCGGCCAATCTGAAGTCCGACGAGGGCGAGGAATCGTGGCGGCCGGACAATCTCTGCAACCGCGCCATTCGCGCCGTAAAATCGGCAGTGCCGAAGATCGGCATCGTCTGTGATGTGGCGCTCGACCCCTATACAAGCCATGGCCATGACGGCCTTCTGGTCGACGGAAAGATTTTGAACGACGAGACGGTCGACATTCTCTGCCGCCAGGCGCTGTCGGAGGCCGAGGCGGGTGTCGATGTGATTGCGCCTTCGGACATGATGGATGGCCGCGTGGGCCGCATTCGCGATGCCCTGGATGAGGCTGGCTTTGCCGATGTCCGTATCATGGCCTACGCCGCCAAATACGCCTCAGCCTTCTATGGGCCGTTCCGCGATGCCGTCGGATCGAAGTCGGCATTGGGCAAGGGCGACAAACGCACCTATCAGATGGATCCGGCCAATGGCGACGAGGCGCTGCACGAAGTGGCGCTCGACATTGCCGAGGGTGCGGACATGGTGATGGTCAAGCCGGGCCTGCCCTATCTCGATGTGCTGCACCGGGTGAAGGAGGCGTTCCATCTGCCGA
>CAZQLF010000516.1:0-2682 GCA_964594035.1 uncultured Rhodospirillaceae bacterium
GGACCCCGGCCGCCCTCGCCGGCAGGGTCCTTGGGCGGAACCCGGCCACGTTGGGGTATGGCGCCAATTGCGGCACCGGTGCCGCCGAGCTGGTAGCCGCCCTCGTCACCATCGGCGGCGCCGCGCGGCCCGATGACGTGATCATCGCCAAGGGCAATTGCGGCGTGCCGTACTTCGTCGAAAGCCAGATCCGCTACGACGGCACACCGGCGCTGATGGCTGACCACGCGCGGCTGGCGCGCGATGCCGGGGCGCGGATCATCGGCGGTTGCTGCGGCACCACACCGGCACATATCACGGCCATGCGCGACGCGCTGGCCGAGCATGTGCCGGGCAGCAAACCCAGCCTGACCGAAATCGCCGAACGCCTGGGTAAGCTCACGGCGGGCACGGTTGCCGGCGGTCTCAGCGTGCAAGCGGCCGGTGGGCGCCGGTCCCGGCGCCGCCGCGACGCCGACGCCGCCTTCTAGTACGAACCGAACCGCCACCCACTATCGGCTGGCGCAGGGGATTGTTGGGCTTGACCTGACCTATGGCGGATTCGGGTACCCATAGACTCTCAATTGCCAACCCCTACAATCAGTTGCCGAAGCATCGGGGGGCCGATCGGAATGTCGGATCAAGTGCCGCGACGGCGCCTTGCCGCCATCCTGGCAGCGGACGTCGTTGGCTATAGCCGAATGATGCAGGCCGACGAAGCCGGCACGCTGGGCGCGCTCAAGAGGCGTCGCTCGGAAATCATCCAGCCGCTGATCGACAGACACCATGGGCGGATCGTCAAGCTCATGGGGGACGGAGCGCTCGTGGAGTTTGCCAGCGCCGTAGATGCCGTTGAGTGCGCGGTCCAACTGCAGCAGGCGATGGAAAGCGTTAACGCGGATTTGCCAGAAGATCGGCGCATCAGGCTGCGCATTGGCATCAACCTCGGGGATGTCATCGTCGAGGGCAGTGACCTCTATGGCGATGGGGTCAATATCGCTGCGCGCATCGAGGCCCTGGCAGATCCTGCTAGCGCGTTCGTCTCCGGGACGGTCTTCAACCATGTCCGGGGCAAAGTGAACGTCGGATTCGATGATCTGGGCGAGCAGCAACTCAAGAACATCACCGAGCCGGTGCGCATCTATCGATTGCGGCTGGACGGAGAACGAGTGATCACACGGCCGGCTTTGTCGCTTCCCGACAAGCCGTCAATTGCAGTGCTGCCCTTTCAGAACATGAGCGGTGATCCCGATCAGGAGTACTTCGCTGACGGCATGGTCGAAGAGATCATTACGGCGCTGTCGCGCCTGCGCTGGTTATTCGTCATCGCCCGAAACTCGAGCTTCGCTTACAAAGGGCGCGCCGTGGACGTGAAACGGATCGGCCACGAACTGGGCGTGCGCTATATACTTGAAGGCAGCGTGCGCAAGGCGGGGAACCGGGTGCGCATCACCGGCCAGCTCATCGACACTTCGTCGGGTGCGCATCTGTGGGCCGATCGGTTCGATGGCCCGCTGGAAGACCTCTTCGATTTGCAAGATCAGGTAACCGCGAGCGTCGTAGGCGCGATCGCACCGAAGCTGGAGCAGGCAGAGATCGAGCGCGCTAAGCAGAAGCCGACGGCGAGCCTCGATGCGTATGACTACTATTTGCGTGGAATGGCAGCCGTCCATCTATGGACCCGCGAAGGCAATGAAGAGGCGTTGGTACATTTCCAGCGCGCGATCGAACTCGACCCCGGCTTCGCCTCGGCCTACGGCATGGCGGCGCGCTGCTATTCTCAGCGCAAGGCGGGGGGTTGGGTCGTCGATCGTGCACGAGACATTGCTGATGCAGAACGGACGGCCCGACGAGCTGTTGAGCTGGGCAGGGGGGACGCGCTGGCGCTGGCCACCGCCGGAATAGCGCTGGCCTATGTTGTCGGCGAGCTCGACGACGGCGCTGCGTTCATTGATCAGGCACTGACACTCAACCCAAACCTGGCTTGGGCTTGGCTGTTTAGCGCCTACACAAAGTTATGGCTGGGGGAACCGGAGGCGGCAATCGAGCGGGTTAGCCGCGCTATGCGGCTGAGCCCACAGGATTCTCAGTATTTCAATATGCAAACGGCCATGTCTCAGGCTCATTTCCTAGCGGGCCGCTACGCCGAGGCGCTGTCATGGGCCGAGGGAGCGGTTAGGGGGCACCCGGGTTATGGCTTTGCAAGTGGTTTCGTGGCGGCGAGCGCAGCGCTTGCCGGACGTCCGGAGGTGGCAGAGAAGGCCGTGGCCCGATTACGCCACCTTGAGCTCCGCATGTCCGATCTGGTGGAGATATTCGAGGTCCCGCTCCGTCATCCTGAGCATCGCGCCAAGTGGCTCGAAGGTCTTCGCATGGCCGGCGTGCCGGAATAACTCTTGGCAGTCTGGCGGGCAATCTGCCTTACGTCGACAGCTCCAGCGCCGTTTCCAGTTCCGCGATACTCTCCAGCACCAGATCGGCGTGCTGCTGCAGCAATTCGCGCGGGCTGACGCCGGTCAGGACGCCGATCGCCAGGCCGGCGCCGGCGCTGCGGGCCATGTCGAGATCGTGGGGTGAATCCCCGATGACCGCCACCGCCTTCGCTGTCAGGCCTGTCGCACGGCAAAAGGCTTCCACCATCCCCGGCCCCGGCTTGTGCCCGAAGCCGGAATCATAGCCGCAGACGAAATCCATCAGCCGGCG
>CAZQLF010000517.1:0-2681 GCA_964594035.1 uncultured Rhodospirillaceae bacterium
CCCGGCCCGACCGGGAATCCGAAGGGCGTCGCCTATCACCACCGCGGCGCCTATCTCTGCGCCGTCGGCCAGGGTCTCAGCGTGGGCTTGAGTCCTGCTACCGTCTATCTCTGGACCCTGCCGATGTTCCACTGCAACGGCTGGTGCTATGCTTGGGCCGTCACCGCCGTCGGGGGCACCCATGTCATCCAGCGCGCCGTGACGCCGGCGGAAGTGTTCGCCAGGATCGAGCGCCATGGGGTCACGCATATCTGTGGTGCTCCCACCGTGCTCACCATGCTGGCCTTCTCGCCCGGCAGCGAACAGCGCCGGCTGAAGCAGCCGGTCAAGATGGCGACCGGCGGTGCGGCCCCCACCAGCAGCATCATCGCCGCCATGGAGCGCATGGGCTTTGCCGTCATCCATGGCTACGGGCTGACCGAGACCTACGGCCCGGCTGCCACCTGCGAGCATCAAAGCGATTGGGCAGCACTCGATCTGCCGGAAAGGGCGAAGCGCATGGCCCGCCAGGGCGTGCCCTTCGTCCTCGCCGCCGGGCTGCAGGTGATCGATCCCGATACCGGTGCGGCGCTGCCGGCCGACGGCGTCTCCATGGGGGAAATCGCCAGCCGCGGCAACACGGTGATGAAGGGCTATCTCAAGAACCCGATCGCGACGAAAGAGGCGTTCCGCAATGGCTGGTTTCGCACCGGCGATCTGGGGGTCATGCATCCTGACGGCTATGTCGAGGTCAAGGACCGCTCCAAGGACATCATCATCTCCGGCGGCGAGAATATCTCCTCGCTCGAGGTCGAGGAGATTCTCGCCCGCCATCCGGCCGTGCGCGAGACCGCCGTCGTCGCCAAACCCGATCCGCACTGGGGCGAAACGCCGTGCGCCTTCGTGGCGCTGCGCGATGGTGTTGTGGCACCCACGGCCGATGACCTCATGGCGTGGTGCAAGAGCCAGATGGCGGGATTCAAGCGCCCCCGGCATGTGGTGTTCGGCGAGCTGCCGAAGAATGCGACTGGCAAGGTACAGAAATTTGTGCTGCGCCAGCGCGCGCGAGAGCTATAGCGGCAGTTACGCGCCGAGAATATGGGGGATTGCCCCGATCGTATCGGCGATCGCAACCCCGGCTGAGGCAAGCGCGCGACACTTGGAATCGTAGTCGCCCCGGCCGAGCGCGGCGATGGCGCCGGCATGGCCCATGCTGCGGCCAACCGGCACCGACCGGCCCGAGATGAAGGCAACGACCTGTTTTCTGGCCGGCCTGCTGCGAAGGTGTGCTGCGGCCTGTTCTTCATCGCTGCCGCCGATCTCGCCAAGCAGGACGATGGATCGTGTTTCCCGGTCCTTGGCAAAAAGCTCGAGACATCCTGTGAAATCCAGGCCTTTTGCTGCGTCGCCCCCGATGCTGATGACGGTGCTGACACCAATCCCGGCACTCTTCAATTCGGAAATGACGGCATAGGCAAGCGAACCGCTCTTGGCCACGACGCCGACATCGCCCGGCATGCAGATGTCCTCGACAAAATAACCGGCCTTGGCGCGGCCAGGCGAAAGGAGGCCGCTGGAGCTGGGGCCAACCAGCACAACGCCGGCGCGTTTGGCCAGGTGACGCAGGATGATTGCATCATGCACCGGGACATGGTCGCTGAGGCAGACGATGACCGGCACCCCGGCGGAAATCGCCTCGCTCACCGCCGCCTTGACCTCGAGCGGCGCGCTGAAGATCATGATGAAATTGGCGCCCGCAGCGCTGACGGCGGCTCGCGCAGTCCCGAAGACAGGCACCGCCTGTGTCGACCAGTGCCGGACTTCATCGGGTCTGGCGACGATGCCGACAAGCCTGCTGCCATGCCGCAGCATCTCCTCGCATTGAAAGCGGGCCAGCGGGTTGGCTATCCCTTGAATCACGATGCGGCTGTTGGCATCGGCAAGGATTGCCATGGTCAGGCCCTCGCCACGGCCACGGCGGCAGCCACGGCCTCGGCGATAGAGCCACGGTTGCGGCACCCGGCCGCTGCAAGCAGGGCGGGCGTGCCTCCCATGGCATTGCCCCGCAGATGCAGGATCAGCGGTTTAGGAGCGCTCGCCCGGCGTGCCTTATGGGCGCGCAGCAGGTTCTCGACGATATCGTCCAGCCGATAGCCGCAGGTGATGATATTCACCAGGATGGCGCGGATCGCGGGGTTGCGATCGAACGCTTCGAACGCGTCGGCGAATCCCTGGCCGGCATGACCGGATGCAATTGCGCCGTCGATATCGACAAGGCTCGCCACATGGGCGCCGGAGGCGGCGATCCAGTCCATGAGCGTCACGTTCAGCCCGCCGCCCAGCCCGATGAGACCAATCTCGCCGCCCTCGACATTGTGCTTGAACGGCAAGGCGGTGTAGCCGCTGTGCACGTCCTTTGGGGCCGCGCGCGGGGGCAGGAGTACGGCAATTCCCGGCTGGCTGGCAATCCGGTTTACGTCAGATGCGGATGGGGCAATTTGGCGTTTGGTGGTTGTTTTCCAATGGCACAACTCCTTTCGGAGTTGAGGAGATTCGCGATGATTACCCTGGGTAGCGACCCCGCTCTTTCTTGGTATCGATGCCAGTTTGATTTCATTGTCGGGGAGCGTTCTCCTGCGTATCGTCAGCCGAGGCTTAGAAAGAGCGGGGTCGCAACCCAGGGCTTTGTTTCGGAATCGCGT
>CAZQLF010000518.1:0-2668 GCA_964594035.1 uncultured Rhodospirillaceae bacterium
TCATGTCGAGCGCGGTCCATGTCTATGTCAGCCAGTCCGACAAGGGCGAGCTGGTCATGGGTGCCGGGATCGACAGCTACAACTCCTACGCCCAGACCGGCAGCCCGCCCGTCGTCGAGAATCTGCTGAACGCGCTGGTCGAGCTGTTCCCGATCTTCAGCCGACTGCGGGTGCTGCGCACCTGGGGCGGCATCGTCGACGTCTGCCCCGATGCCAGCCCGATCGTCAGCAAGACGCCGATCCAGGGCCTCTATTTCAATTGCGGCTGGGGCACCGGCGGCTTCAAGGCAACGCCAGGCTCCGGCTGGGTCTTTGCCTATACACTCGCCCAGGATCGGCCGCACAAGCTGAACGAGCCCTTCGCGCTCGATCGTTTCATCAACGGCTACCTGATCGACGAGCACGGCGCCGCCGGCGTCGCGCATTGAGGAACCCATGCTGCTGATCGATTGCCCCTATTGCGGCCCGCGCGCCGAGATCGAGTTCTCCTGCGGGGGCGAAGCGCATATCGCCCGCCCGCTGAACACGGACCAGATCAGCGACGCCGAATGGGCGGATTACCTTTTCATGCGCAAGAACCCCAAGGGCACGCATTATGAGCGCTGGAACCATGCGCGCGGCTGCCGGCGCTGGTTCAACGTCGCGCGCGATACGCTGACCCACAAGATCTACAAGATTTACAAGATGGGTGAGCCGAAGCCGTGACCCAGACTCATCGCACGACGCAAGGCGGCGGTATCGACCGCAGCAAGACCATCGGTTTCACCTTCGATGGCAAGCGCTATGAGGGACATCCCGGCGACACGCTGGCTTCCGCCTTGCTTGCCAATGGCGTGCATCTCGTCGGCCGCAGCTTCAAATATCACCGGCCGCGCGGCATCGTCTCAGCCGGATCCGAAGAGCCGAACGCGCTGATCCAGCTCGGCGAGGGCGCCAGGACCGAACCGAACCTGCGCGCAACCCAGATCGAGCTCTTCGACGGTCTGGTCGCCACGAGCCAGAACCGCTGGCCTTCGCTCAACTTCGACATCGGTGCGATCAACAACCTGTTGTCGCGCTATTTCCCGGCCGGCTTCTACTACAAGACCTTCATGTGGCCGCCGAGCTTCTGGATGAAATACGAGTACGTTATCCGCCGCGCAGCAGGCCTGGGCAAGGCGCCGGAAGCGCCCGATCCCGATCGCTACAGCAAGACCTTCGCCCATTGCGATGTGCTGATCGTGGGATCCGGCCCCGCCGGACTTGCCGCGGCACGCGCCGCCAGTCGCGCCGGGGCGCGCGTCATCCTGGCCGATGAGCAGGCGGTACTTGGCGGCTCACTGCTGGCAAGCAGTGAACAGATCGACGGCAAGCCCGCCGCCGACTGGCTGGCCGATACGCTCGCCGAACTCGGCCGCATGCCCGAGGTGACGTTGCTCAGCCGCACCAACGCCTTCGGCTACTACGACCACAATTATCTGACCTTGATGGAGCGGGTGACCAGCCACCTCGCCGCCCCGCCCGCGCATTTGCCACGCCAGCGCCTGTGGCGCGTACGCGCGAAGCAAGTGGTGCTGGCGACCGGGGCCATCGAACGGCCGCTGGTCTTCGCCGATAACGATCGCCCCGGCATCATGCTGGCCAGCGCCGTTTCCACCTATGTTCAGCGCTATGGCGCGCTGCCGGGCCGGCGCGCTGTCCTGATCACCAACAATGATGGCGCTTATGGCGCAGCCCTGGATCTCGCCCATGCCGGCGCCACGGTTGCGGCGATCGTCGATGTCAGGCCCGAGGTCTCCGGACCGACGGTCGAGGCCGCCCGCGCCAAGGGCATCGAGGTTCTCGCCAATCACGCCATCACCGGCACCGGCGGCAAGCTCAGGGTCGATGGCATCAGTGTCATGCAGCTCGCCCGCGGCGGTGTTTTCGGCGAACCGCGCAGCCTCTCCTGCGATCTGGTCATGCATTCCGGCGGCTGGACGCCCTCCGTCCATCTTTTCAGCCAGTCGCGCGGCAAGCTGAAATGGGACGAGGCGCTGGCCGCTTTCGTGCCTGGCGTTGCCGCCCAGGCGGCGCGGTCCGCCGGCGGCTGCCGCGGCAGTCTTTCACTCGGCGATTGCCTGAACGAAGGCCATGCGGCCGGTGCGGATGCGGCAAAGGATGCCGGCATTGCCGGCGAAGCGGGCCGCGCGCCCGCTGCGTCGGGTGGCGAGTTTGTTCCCGCCCCGCCGGTCTGGATCGTTCCCTCCGACAAACCGGTCGGCCATAACGGCAAGCATTTCGTCGATTTCCAGAACGACGTCACCGCCGCCGACGTGCTGCTGGCCAATCGCGAAGGCTATCGCTCGGTCGAGCATCTCAAGCGCTACACGACCATGGGCATGGGCACCGACCAAGGCAAGACCAGCAACATCAACGCGCTGGGTATCCTGTCCGAGGCGCAAGGGCGCCCGGTACCGGAAGTCGGCCATACGACCTTCCGCCCGCCCTATACGCCGGTCACCATCGGCACCTTCTCCGGCGACGACCACGGCGATCTGCTGGAGCCGATCCGGCGCACGCCGATCCATCACTGGCACGAAGCAGCCAGCGCGCCGTTCGAGAATGTCGGCCAGTGGCACCGCGCCTGGTATTACCCGAAGCAGGGCGAAGACATGCATGCGGCGGTCGATCGCGAAGCCAAGGCGAG
>CAZQLF010000519.1:0-2662 GCA_964594035.1 uncultured Rhodospirillaceae bacterium
TGCTCGACTTCGCGCTGATCTACATCATGCTGGCGCTGGGCCTGAACATCGTGGTGGGCTTCGCCGGCCTGCTCGACCTGGGCTACATCGCGTTCTACGCGGTGGGCGCGTACCTGATGGCGCTGCTGGGTTCGCCGCACCTGTCGAACCAGTTCGAGTGGATCCACAACCTGTTCCCGCACGGGCTGCACCTGAGCATGTGGTTCGTGATCCCGCTGGCGGTCTGCGTGGCGGCGACGTTCGGCGTGCTGCTGGGCGCCCCGACGCTGAAGCTGCGCGGCGACTACCTCGCCATCGTGACGCTGGGCTTCGGCGAGATCATCCGCATCTTCATGAACAACCTGGACCGCCCGGTCAACATCACCAACGGGCCGAAAGGCATCACGGCGGTGGACGCGGTCCATATCTTCGGGTTCGACTTCTCGAAGACGCACGATATCTTCGGGCTCAAGTTCGCGCCGGTGTTCATGTACTACTACCTGCTGCTGTTCCTGGTGGTGGTGATCGTGTTCATCTGCCTGCGACTGCAGAACTCGCGTATCGGCCGCGCCTGGGTGGCGATCCGTGAAGACGAGATCGCGGCCAAGGCAATGGGCATCAACACCCGCAACGTGAAGCTGCTGGCGTTTGCCATGGGCGCGTCGTTCGGTGGCGTGTCGGGGGCGGTGTTCGGTTCCTTCCAGGGTTTCGTGTCACCGGAATCGTTCGTGCTGTGGGAGTCGATCTACATCCTGGCCATCGTGGTGCTGGGCGGCATGGGCCATATCCCGGGCGTGATCCTGGGCGGCATCCTGCTGGTCGGCTTCCAGGAACTGCTGCGCGCGTCCGCCGAGCCGATGCAGAACCTGATCTTCGGCAAGGTGCTGGTGGACGCGGAAGTGCTGCGCCAGCTTCTGTTCGGCCTGGCGCTGGTGGGCGTGATGCTGTACCGCCCGGCCGGCCTGTGGCCGTCGCCACGCAAGGAAGACCGTCCGGTGGCGCGCCGGGCGGGCAGCGTAGGCCGTTTCTGACCAGGGGGAATTTCGATGAGCAACAAAGATTTCCTCCTGTCGGTACAGGGGGTCAACAAGCGATTCGGCGGCCTGCAGGCGCTGTCGGAAGTGGGCCTGCAGATCAAGCCGGGCGAGATCTATGGCCTGATCGGGCCGAACGGGGCCGGCAAGACCACGTTCTTCAACGTGATTACCGGCCTGTACACGCCGGATTCCGGCGAGTTCATCCTGGGCGGCGAGCCATACCAGCCGACCGCCGTGCACGAGGTGGCGAAGGCGGGCATCGCCCGGACCTTCCAGAACATCCGCCTGTTCGGCGACATGACCGCGCTGGAGAACGTGATGGTCGGCCGCCACGTGCGGTCCAAGGCCGGCGTGTTCGGCGCCATCTTCCGCCCGCCCTCGGTGCGGCGCGAGGAGGAGGGCATCGAGGACATGGCGCACGACCTGCTGGAGTACGTCGGCATCGGCAAGTACGCCAACTTCACGTCGCGCAACCTTTCCTACGGCCACCAGCGCCGCCTGGAGATCGCCCGCGCGCTGGCGACCGAACCCAAGCTGCTGGCGCTCGACGAGCCGGCGGCCGGCATGAACGCCACCGAGAAGGTGGAACTGCGCGGCCTGCTGGAGAAGATCAAGAACGACGGCAAGACCATCCTGCTGATCGAGCACGACGTCAAGCTCGTGATGGGGCTGTGCAGCCGGCTGACCGTGCTGGACTACGGCAAGGTCATCGCGCAGGGGCTGCCGCAGGAAGTCCAGAGCAACCCGGCGGTGATCGAGGCTTACCTCGGCGCCTCGGCGCATTGAGGCGGAGGTTTGGGAACATGACACAGACGGTATTGAAGATCTCCGGCCTGAAGGTAGCCTACGGTGGCATCCAGGCGGTAAAGGGCATCGACCTTGAAATCACGGACGGCGAGCTGGTGACGCTGATCGGGGCCAATGGCGCCGGCAAGACCACCACCATGAAGGCCATCACCGGCATGCAGGGGTGGGCTGGTGGCGATGTGCAGTACATGGGGAAGTCGATCAAGGGCGTGCCGAGTTATGCGCTGCTGAGGCAGGGGTTGGCGATGGTGCCGGAAGGGCGGGGGGTGTTTGCCCGGATGACGATCACCGAGAACCTGCAGATGGGGGCGTTTTCGCGGGACGACGATGCGGGGATCAAGTCTGACATCGACCGGATGTTCGGGATCTTTCCTCGCTTGAAGGAGCGGGCGAATCAGCTGGCGGGGACGATGTCGGGTGGTGAGCAGCAGATGCTGGCGATGGCCCGGGCGTTGATGAGCCAGCCCAAGTTGCTGTTGCTGGATGAGCCTTCCATGGGCTTGTCGCCGATCATGGTGGATAAGATCTTCGAGGTCGTCCGGGATATTTCTGCACAGGGCGTGACCGTGTTGCTGGTCGAGCAGAATGCGCGGTTGGCCTTGCAGGCGGCTCATCGGGGGTATGTGATGGAGTCGGGGTTGATTACCATGAATGGGGATGCCAAGCAGATGTTGGATGATCCTAAGGTTCGGGCTGCCTATTTGGGTGAGTGATTGGGTTTGGGTTGTGTGAAAAACCCTCGCGGGATTTGTGGTCCTGCGGGGGTTTTTTGTTTTTGTGCTTTAAAGTCAAAAGCCAAGTCAAAAGCCAAGTCAAAAGCGGTTTCGTGTCCACCCTTC
>CAZQLF010000520.1:0-1031 GCA_964594035.1 uncultured Rhodospirillaceae bacterium
TTGGCGGACGTGTGCGGGGGCGTCAACCCTACGGTTGCGGGTGAATCCGGTGTGGGCGGGTTTGCCGGGCCTATCGCGGCCTCATCCGATCCGGACCTGCGCCAGCAGCTGGGGCTCAGCGAGGCTTCGCGCGTGCTGCTGTTCGGCAGCGAGGGCGATACCGATCCGGCTCTCTATCAGACGATCGTCGGCCGTCCGGCTAGCGCGGTGGCCGCGACATGAATCAGGCGAGCATCGATAAACGGCGGCGCATGCGCGAACAGCGGCGGGCCGAACGGCTGCGCCTTCTCGCTAGCGGTCCGCCTTCGCCCTGCATCAGCGTCTGCCAGATCGATCCGGCGACGGACTGGTGCCTGGGCTGCAAACGGACCATCGACGAAATCCGGGACTGGATGATCATGCCGCGCGAAGTTCGCCAGCGCGTGCTCGACGCGCTGAAGCAACGCCAATGAACGCCGAAGCCCGTTCCGCCGGCGATGTCCGTTCGCGGCTCGGCCTGCTGCTGATCGCCTCGATCACCATTCTCTGGGGCTGCAACTGGCCGGTGCTGAAGATCGCCGTTACGGAGATGCCGGTCTTCACCTTCCGCAGCATTTCGCTCGCGAGCGGGATTATCGGCATGTTCTTCCTCTGCTGGGTCGAGAAGAAGCCGATGTTGCTGCCCAGGCGCGACGTCCTTCCGTGCTTCCTCGTGGCGCTCGCCACCATCACCGGCTGGAACCTCGCCTCCACCCTTGGCTTGCTGCATATGGCCCCGGGCCGCGCTGCCATCCTCTCCCCGGTCATCCTGCTGGTCACCTATGTCCTCGTGATCTTCGCCGCGCAGTCGTTCGCGGGCGTCGGCACCAAGGGCATTGGCCTGGGCAACCCCAACAACACCTCTGACGTGCTCTCGATCCTCGGCGACGCGGTGTTCGGTGGCTCCGGTATCGGGTTGTTCTTCTCCCGGCTGCTGATCCTCATGGTGCTCAGCTCGGCGGCGGCCTCCACCCAGACCACGATCCTGCCGACCGCGCGGACCACGCTGTCCC
>CAZQLF010000520.1:1041-2659 GCA_964594035.1 uncultured Rhodospirillaceae bacterium
CGCCTTCACCATGCCGCTCTGGGCAGCGTTGATGGCGGTGCCAATGCTCCATGAACAGATGACTCGGCTGCGCCTTGTCGGCCTCGTTCTCGGCCTTGCCGGCATGGCGCTGCTGATCTGGCCCGACCGGGCCAGTCTCGCCCGCGATCCGCTTGGGCCTATCTACATGATCGTCGCCGCCGTCACCTGGGCCCTGGGAACGGTCGGCCTCAAGATGCACCGCTGGTCCGTGCCGCTGACGACAATCACCGCCTGGCAATTCGCCTTCGGCACGCTGCCGGTGGTCATCGGCGCGCTGATCGCCGATCGCGACGTCTCATTCGCCGCCGTCGATCTGCGGGGCTGGAGTGCTGTGTTCTATGCCTCGATCGTCTGCACGGTCTATTGCTACTGGGCCTGGTTTCGCATCGTGGAGATCTATCCGGCCACGGTCGCAGCCATCGCCACACTCGGCATCCCCATCGTGGGCGTTTTCAGCAGTGCTGCGGTGCTGGGCGAATCCGTCGGAGCCAGCGAGATCGGCGCGCTGGCGCTCGTGGTATCGGCCCTCATCGCCGTGCTGATTCTTCCAGGGCTGCAACGGTTGCCCGCTATCAGGCAAAGTCCCGGCGAATAAGTTTTCCGGCGCAATCCCGGCCGGCGGAAAATCCCGCCGGCCGGAAGGGCGCCGCTAGAGGCCCGGCTGCCCCAATGGCTGGGTATGCTCGATCTGGACGGCCTTTAGTGCTTCGGGGTCGAGACCGAGCGCCTTCAGGATTGTGGGCGCGATCTGGGTGGTCGTGGCAGGCGCCTTGATCTCGACTGCGGCAATACCGGCCCCCGAAACCAGGATCGGCACCGCCGTTTCGTCATGGCTGAAGCCGCCATGCTCGGCGATCTTCATCGCAGTGGTCTTGGTGTAGATCACGCCGAGCTGCGGCTCGACGATGATGTCGGGCACGCGTGAATCATGGGCCGGATCGGCGAACATGCCGCGAAGCTCGCTTGGCCCCAGGATGCGACCGATGCCCGCTGGAACCCGATTGGCGGCCAGCGCCGCGATCGCCTTGTCGGTCATGTTCCGGTCGCTGAGCCAGATCAGCGCGACGCTGTCTTCGGTCACCTGGGCGGCAAGGTCCTTCTGCACGCCTTCAATCAGTCCTGGAATCATCTTCTTGTCGATAATTTTGCGCCGCGCCGGGTCGATGGGAATCTGGCCGTGCTTGGCGCTGACGACAATCAGGGTCGAGCCATCCAGCTGTTTTGCCTTCAGCTCTGCGATCAGCTTGCCGATGGAGGCGTCGGTATGCACCAGGGCCGTGTCCAGCAGTTCGCTGGGCGTAGCTTGACTATCGCGGTAGCCACCGCCTTTGACCTTCTGGGTAACGCTGACCGCCTGGAAGTTCATTCCGAACAGGGCTGGTACACCGACGTCCTTGCTGCCGTCATGGCTCTTGCCATCGATCTCGTTGATCAGTGCCGCGACCTTGCCGTCGTCATAGGCGAGTACCTTCGCCGCGTCGGTATCCGCTCCGCCGGCGGCGATCTCCGGTGTGTAGAGATCATCGACGCCCTGGCCGGAGGGGCCGTTCACCAGATCGTAGGCTCCACTGGAATCTCTTGGCATGCGGAAGAAACC
>CAZQLF010000521.1:0-2654 GCA_964594035.1 uncultured Rhodospirillaceae bacterium
CCGTCACCATCAGCATCGCGATCCTGGTGTCGGGATTCGTCTCCCTCACCCTGAACCCCATGCTTTGCAGCCGCTTTCTGAAGCCGCCGAAAGACAAGCACGGCGTGTTTTACATGTTCTTCGAGCGCTTTTTCGATGGCATGACGCACCTGTACGACCGTACCCTCAAAGTCGTACTGCGCCAGCGCCTGGCGACCGTGGTCCTTTCCTTCATTCTGTTAATCGCCACCGGATATTTGTTTGTTGTGCTGCCCAAGGGCTTCATCCCCAGCTACGATGCGGGATTCCTGTTCGGCCTTACGCTGGCCTCGCAGGATATCTCGTTTGACTCGATGAAAGCGCATCAGGAGGCGCTCAACAAGATCCTGCTGGCGGAGCCCGCCGTTGAAAGCATGATGTCGTTTACCGGGGCCGGATTCGGCCAGGCCGGCAACACCGGCATCTTCTTTATCTCGATGAAGCCGCGTTCCCAGCGTACCGAATCGGTGGATGAGTTCATCAACAGGATGCGCGGCAAGCTGCTGAGCGTTCCCGGCATTCTGGCTTTCATGCAGAACCCGCCTCCCATTCAGATCGGCGGCGACTTCACGCGCGCTCCCTACCAGCTTACGCTGCAAGGCGCGGAGACGAAGGAAATCTATTACTGGGCGCCGCAAGTTGAGGCCAAGATGCGCGCCCTGCCGGGCTTGCTCGACGTGAACAGCGACCTGCAGCTCGCCAGTCCCCAGGTGTATGTGGACATGAACCGCGACAAGGCCCTGACCCTGGGAGTCTCGCCGCAGCAGGTGCAGGATGCGCTGTACACCGCATACGGCACCCGCCAGGTATCCACTATCTACACCCCGGCGAATGAATATCGCGTCATCACCGAGGTTGCGCCGCAATATCAGCAGACGCCCGAAGCGATGTCCAAGCTGTACATCCGCTCTGCCGGCGGCCAGCTGGTGTCGCTCGATACGGTGGCGCGGCTGGTTCGCACAGTGGGCCCTCTGACCATCAATCACTGGGGCCAGTTGCCCGCCGTCACCATTTCGTTTAACCTGGCGCCCGGCATGTCCCTCGGCGACGCCGCCAACGCCATCCAGGACGCGCTCCGCAAAATGCGCCTGCCCGCCAGCCTCACGACCAATTTCCACGGCACGGTCGAGGCGTTTCAGAACTCCTTCCGCGGATTGACGATTCTGCTGGTGGTTGCGGTGCTCGTGATCTACATCGTGCTCGGTGTTTTATACGAGAGCCTCATCCATCCGATTACGATTCTCTCGGGCCTCCCTTCGGCCATGTTCGGCGCCCTGCTGACGCTGAAGTTGTTTCATCTGGAAGTGGACCTCTACGCCTTCGTCGGCCTCATCATGCTGTTCGGCATCGTGAAGAAGAACGCCATCATGATGATCGATTTCGCGCTCGAGGCCCAGCGCAAGGAAGGCAAGAACCCGTTCGACGCCATCTACGAAGGCTGCCTGCTGCGCTTCCGGCCCATCATGATGACCACGCTGGCGGCTCTGTTCGGCACGCTGCCCATCGCGCTGGGCGCCGGCGCGGGCGCCGAATCGCGCCGCCCGTTGGGACTCGCGGTGGTGGGCGGCTTGCTGGTTTCCCAGTTGCTGACGCTCTACATCACTCCAGTAATTTATCTCTACATGGAGTCGTTTCAGAGCTGGCTGCGCCGCGGCAAGGGCGACCGGCGGTTCGGGATCGGCGAAACGCAAGCCGAAGCGGTCCTACGATAAATCCTCACAACAGGATCAGGCCCTGGCGCATCCCGATCGCCACCGCTTCCGCGCGGCTCGATGCGTTGAGCTTGGTGAAGATGGAAGCGATGTGAAACTTCACCGTGTGCTCCGAGATCCCCATCCGCCAGGCAATGTTCTTGTTCGCCAGCCCCTCCGGCAGCATGCGCAGTACCTCGATCTCGCGCGGCGTCAATGCCGTATCCACTTCCGCCGGCGACCGGCGAGGCTGCTCCAAAAATTGCAATGAGCCGATGATGTCCGGGTGCAACACGATCAGTCCGCCGGCAACTGCTTCGATCGCGGCGACGATCTCTTCCGCTGATGCATGATGAGGCAGCAGCGCTCGCGCACCGGCGCGCAAACCGGCCGCGAGCGTGGCGGGATCTGGCTCGTCAGCCAGCAGTACGAAGGCCGGCCCTGCCTTGAGCAGCGGTTCCAGCGCTTCTTCATCTCCGCCGCGCCAGTCCATCAGGACCACATCCGGCTGTAATTCCCGGATGCGCTCGGCCAGATTATCGGGGCTGGCGCTGCCCGCCAGCGCAAGCGGCGGCGCTTGCGCAACGAGAGCTTCCAACCCTGCCCGCACGACCGCCGAATCCGCGGCCACCAGGACCCGCACTACCCCACATCCGCTCCCACGGCGGAAACCTCGAACGCCAATTCGACCGATACCTGCCGGCCGCCGCGCAATACATCGAGGCGCAGAGATGATTCCACGCCCGCTTCCAGCAGAAGCGTCAGATCGAATGGAGCCTCGAACGGCCGGCCCTGCGCGCCGGTCAGGACGTCGCCCACCTGAAGCCCCGACCTCTCGGCCGCGCTCCCCGCTTCCAGTTCGACGATCAGCAGTCCAAACCCTGGAGTATTGACGGGCTGCACCATGACCCCCACCCGCCGCCCCGGCCTGCCGCCCCCCCCGCC
>CAZQLF010000522.1:0-2653 GCA_964594035.1 uncultured Rhodospirillaceae bacterium
GAAAGAAGCCCGCCTCCGCGACACCCAGCAGCAGGCGAAGCACATAGAAGCTCGTCGGCCCTTGCACCAACGCGGTGGCGGTCGCCGCGATTCCCCATGTGATCATGATGCGGGCGAGCCAGCGGCGCGCACCGTACTTGTAGAGGGCCAGATTGCTGGGAATCTCGCACAGGCAGTAGCTGGCGAACAGGATGCCGGCCCCCCACCCGAATTGTGACGGCGTGAGACCGATGTCTTTGTTCATCGTCAACGCCGCAAAGCCCACACTGGTACGGTCGATGTAGTTGAAGATGAAGGCCAACGTCAGCAGCGGCAGCAGACGCCAGGCGTTCTTGCTCATCGCTCGGCGCCGGATTTCCAGCTTTGCAGCGTCGAGCGATGAGCTGGCATCCATTGGCATCGGGTGGGAATACATAGCGATCCTTCTGTTCATGGCAAAACCGGCCCCTGGCGGGCTGTATAGCCGCCATGGCGCCGCGCGCCGAGGAATGCATAGGCCTCGGTGCGCCAGCGGGTTGAAGACCAGGTTAGTCGGCGGAAATCTTTGCGGTTTTCACGACCGCGGACCACCTGGCGGATTCGGCGCGCATGAAGCGGGCAAAGTCCTCCGGAGAACCGCCTGCCGGCTCCGCGCCCAATTGAGCAAGTCGCTGCTTCGCCGCAGGCTCCTTCAGAATGCCGTTGACCTGTGCGTTGAGGAACTCGACGGCCTGCTTCGGGGTGCCTGCCGGCGCGAGCAATCCATACCATGCGGGCGCGTCAAAGCCGGTCAGCCCAGCCTCGGCGAAAGTTGGCACAGCGGGAAGTTCCGGCAAGCGATGGCTGCCCGTGACGGCAATGGCGCGCAGCTTGCCGCCCTTCAGTTGCGGCAGGGCCGACGCCGCGGTATCGAACATCATGTGAACCTGGCCGCCGATCAGGTCGGTCACTGCCGGGCCGCTTCCCTTATAAGGAACGTGGATCATGTCGGCGTTGATCATGCTGCGGAACAATTCGCCAGCCAGATGCACGGACGTACCCTTGCCGCCTGACGCGAAATTGACCTTGCCGGGGTTGGTCTTGATATACCGGATCACGCCTTTGAGGTCTTTTTCCGGGAAGTTCTTTGTCACAATCAGCACGGTCGGAGACGTCGCGATCTGCACCACGGGCACGAAATCCTTTTCGGTGTCATAACGCAGCGTTCTGTAGACGAACGGATTGATGGACAGCGCTACCTGGCCAAACAGCAGCGTCTGGCCGTCCGCGGCCGCGCGTGCAGCCGCCTCATTGCCGATATTGGTGCCGGCGCCGGGGCGGTTGTCGATCAGAAACTGTGCCTTGGTCCGCTCGGATAGCCTGGTGGCGATATAGCGCGAAACGTTGTCGCTGCCACCACCCGGTGCGAACGGAACGATGATGGCGACCGGTTTTTCCGGGTAGCTGGCGCTGGCGCTGCCGATGATCGACACGCTGGCGAGCGTCGCCGCCAGCCATGCATTGAAGGCATTCATGCTGTCTCCGAATCTTCTTCTTTGTTGGGGGAGGCGCGGTGCTTGGCTCTGCACCGCGCCTGTCAGGCGGCTAGCATCACGCGGCGCGCATCAGGCGGCCGTGATGCTTGCCGCTACGGCCTTGCCGAAGGCAGCGCAGCCCATTGCGCCGCCCAGATCCGCCGTACGCGTGGCGGGATTCGCCAGCACCTTGTCCACGGCGATGTCGATGGCCTTGGCCGCCGCAACGAAGTTCGGCTTCTGGCGATACTCGCCCAACCATTGCGTCAGCATGGCGACGGACAGAATCATCGAGGTGGGATTCGCCTTGTCCTGCCCCTGGATGTCCGGCGCCGAACCATGCTGCGCCTGCGCGCAGCACAGTGCATCGCCAGCCATGATCGAGCCGCCAAGGCCGAGGCTGCCGGACAATTCGCTGGCCAGGTCCGAGAGGATGTCGCCATAGAAGTTCGTGGCTACGATGACATCGAAGCGGGACGGGTCTCGCACCAGATAGGCCGTCGACGCATCCACCAGCAGGTCTTCGAGCTTCACCTCAGGGAACTCCGCAGCCACCTTGCGCACTTCACGCAGGAACAGGCCGTCGGTCATATGGAAGCTGTTGGCCTTGTGGATCGCCGTCACGTGCTTGTTGCGCTTCATCGCCAGTTCGAACGACCGGCGGGCGATGCGCTCCGAGCAATGCGCCGTGATCTTGCGCACCGAGATCGCCATGTCTTTCGACGGCATCATCTCGCCCCAACCTTCGTGCATGTTGCGGTCGGGATAGAAGCCTTCGGTGGCCTCGCGCATGATGACGAGGTCCATGTTCTTCGCCCCCTTGCCCAGAAACTCGCGCGAGCGCGACGGCCGCACATTGGCGTAGAGATCAAGGTCGCAACGGAACGCCGCGGAGATATTGCGGCCGCCCTTGTCCGGCGCCGGGTAGTCTGCGTGGGACTGGGTGCCCAGGATAATGCCGTCGTACGACCTGGCCTTGTCGAGGACTTCCTGGCGCAGCGTCGTGCCGTACCGTTCCAGACTGGTGAAGCCTACGTCTTCATGGTCGAACTGCAGGCCCAGATCGAAGGCCTGGTCGGCCTGCTTGAGGACGTTGATGGAGGCGGCAACGATTTCGGGGCCAATGCCGTCGCCCGGGAGAACAAGAATGCGCATGATGG
>CAZQLF010000523.1:0-2651 GCA_964594035.1 uncultured Rhodospirillaceae bacterium
AGAAGTGTGGTTTGAAGCGGTAGCGGTTGCGGATCTTGGCAGTCTTGGGCGTGCCCATGGTCCCGTTTTCACATGTCCCCGGACTGAGCGGGTGCTGGTCGGCCACGCCGCGCCGGATCCCTCGAGCCGAATCTAAAGACCTGCCAGCCCGAAATGCAAGCGACCCAAAGGAGAGGAAAGTGGGGAAAACCGGGCCTTGTCTTAATTCCGCCATGATCCAACCGCCACACCGCACCGAATTTCCCACTGGTCCAACGCAGGAAAGGAACCTATTCACCGTGAAACTGATTATGGCGATGCACCCTCGTCGGCCGCTTCGGCCGCAGGGGGTCGCCAAGCTTATAGGAGGTTTCAATGGCTGCATTCACTCGTCTGGCACGCCGGATTGCGCTGGCGGCATCGGTTGCCGCGGTGGCGGCGATCGCCGTCGCCGCTCCCGTGAAGACCGCTGCGGCCGATGGCTGGCGCCACCATGGCGGCTATGGTAATGGCGGCGTTTACTTCAACTTCGGTGGCCCGGTCTATACGCCGTACTACTACCGTCCGCGGCCGGTCTACTACTACCCGGCCCCGGTTTATTACGCGCCGCCGCCCGTTTACTATCCGGCGCCGGCCTATGGCCCGCCTGCCTATTATGGCTCGCCTTCCGTCAGCTTCGGCGTGACGGTGCCGTTCCGCTGAGCGCTGAACAGGCAAACGAAGAGGCCCCGGACTCGCGTCCGGGGCCTTTTTCGTTAGCAGGGGCCTTTTGTGGTCAGGGGCTGGGACCGTTTGACGGCCCGCGAACGATTTCGATCCCGCCGGGTGCGATCTCCACGCTGGGTGGTTTGTAGGGCGCAATTGGACGTCCGCCCGGCGCCGGCGATTCCGCCGGTTTGAAGGGCTGTGGGTTCACCGGGCTGATCTGGACCTGGGTGTTCTGGTCGTCAATGAACCCGCTGAAGAAGGGTGTGACGAAGACCGGGAATTCATGATGCCCGTGATGATGACCGCCGTCACCATGATCCCCGCCGCCCGGCCTCAGCATCGGAGGCGGCGTGTTGGTGGAAAACGGGGTCAGCAGGCCCGTGGGGTTTTGCCCGGTGGCGAACGGAGTCAGCGTGCCCGTTGAATTTTGCGCGGCCGCGGGCGCAACCGTTCCCAGCAGGAGCGCCAGGGCGCCCATGATCAGTACGCCAAATGAAACCATCGTCCCGTCGTTGGATCTGATCCTCATCATCTGAAGATAGGAAACGCTGGCGATTTCTACAACGCCCCGGCCAATACGCCTCAATGGCCCGCTGGCGGCCATGCGAGGGTCACCAGGTGCCGCTCATCGCGGCGCTTGGGCCGCTGGAATGCAACGGGGCGGCCCGGGCGCTGGACAATGAAGGCTTTCTGCATGCTGGCGGGCTGCGAGACGACGAAGCGCAGGACCACGCTGCCGCCGGGCGGCACGGTGCCGTCGTCGAACTCGATGCGATCATAAGGTTCGTCGATCAGCGTCACATGCCGGAACACGCTGGAGGTGAAAGGCCGACCCGCATCGGAGCCCTGGCCATAAGAAAGTTCGTCGGTATGATCGCTGGGCACGCCGAACTTCGACTGCAACTCGACCTCCAGCGACGACCAGTCGTGGCCGGTGGCATTCACCATCACCTTGACCAGCGCGAAGCCGATACGGTCCGGCGAGCCAATGAGATTTCCCAGCACCGGGGTGGCGCGAAAGACCAGCGTGGCGCCATCGGGATTCGAAACGCGCTCCACCACCACGAAGGGATCGGAAATCGAGCCCTTGCCGGTCACCCGCTCGAGATCGAAGCCGCCGAGCTCATCGGAAAAAGAAATTCCCTGCAGCGCGATGGTGTGGGATAGCGCGGCCTTCGTCGGCGCAATAATCAGCAGCGCGACTGCCAAGGCCGGCCAAAATCGAAGGCGGCTCAGGAGAGGGTGGCGCACTGGCACCAGGCCTGCCGCCCGAGTCTTCAACGTATGACGAATTCGCCCCATCCCCCGGTTGTCGCACAATCCGCCAAGGATGAGGATTGCCCGATGTCGCCATCGGCCTCATGCTTGCCTCTCTCAGCATGAAGTATCAGGCGAAGGGGCCGCAACAATGCTGCGAGGCGCGAGACTGATATCGCTGATCGTGCTGGCGGGAAGTGTGGCGGCCACGATGGCTATCGCAGGCGGGCAACCGCCCCCCTATCCAACCGAAGCCGAGGCGAAGAAGGCCTGTCCCCACGACATCGTCGTCTGGCTCAACACCAAGTCGCGCTACTACCACTACAAAGGTCAGCCCTACTACGGCAAAACCGATGTCGGCGCCTATGTCTGCAAGGCCGAAGCGGATATGGCGGGTGACATACCCGGGGATCTGCCGATCCCAGGCATGCAATAACCCGGGGATCCTTCGATCCCCGGGATGTGGTAGCCGGAAGCTAGGCGGCTGCCTTGACTGGCTGCGCTGCTTTCAGCGCGGCAGCAATTGTCGCGACCCGGCGGCCCTGGAAGCGCGCGACCTCCAGATCGTCGGCCGTCGGCGGCGAAGCCTTCTGACCAGACACGGCCGAAGCGCCATAGGGCGTGCCCGCCTTGAACAACGCCGCGTCGGCATAGCCGGTCGGCACGATGACCAGGCCCAGATGGGCCATGGGGTTGTAGAGCGACAG
>CAZQLF010000524.1:0-2634 GCA_964594035.1 uncultured Rhodospirillaceae bacterium
CCGTGCGACGGAATGCCAGGGGGTGTGGGCCCCGCGGCGAGGGGGCATTCGGACAGAGCATGGCGCTTGCCCGAACCATTGGTAAGGCGCGCCACCTGGCGGCCCACCTTGAGGGCAACCTCGAAGTTCTCCTTGCGCACACCCCAGGATCCGCCATGGCCCGAGCAGCGCTCGATCACCTGCAGATCGGCATTGGGGATCAGCGACAGCAGCTCGGTCGCCTTCTGGCCCATGTTCTGCGCACGGGCATGGCAGGCAAGATGGAGCGCCACGCCACCATCCAGCGGCTGCAGGCCTGCGGCCAGGCCCGGACCCTTGGCGAGCTTCACCACGTATTCGCTGATGTCCGATGCCGCCGCGGATAGGCGCTTGATAGCGTCATCGTCCGGCAGGATCAGCGGCCATTCGAACTTCAGCATCAGCGCGCAGGACGGCACGAGCGCAATGACGTCATAACCCTTGTCGATCCACGGCAACAGATCCTTCGACACCTGCCGGGCAGACTCGGCGACCTTCGGCAGATCACCCTGTTCCAGCTGCGGCATGCCACAGCAACGTGGATAGACGATTTCGGTTTCCACGCCGTTCTTTGCCAGCACGGCGCGCGCCGCCATGCCAATGGCGGGGTTATGGTAATTGGCAAAGCAGGTTGCGTAGAGCACGGCTTTGCGGCCGAAGCCGGGTGCTTCGCGGTTGACCGCCAGCGGTGCCGCCTTCGCCTGCACCGTCAGTGTCTTGCCATGGAACTTCGGCAGGGCCGCGTCGCGATGGACGTCGACGATCTTCTCCATCAGCGGCCGCGTCACTTTGTTCTTCCGGTCGATCGACCAGTTGGCGAGCGGCGCCAGTGCACCGCCCAGCTTGCCGTTGCGGTCCGTCCTGGCGAGTTCGCCCGGCAGCCCCTCCTTCTTGCCCTTCTTCAGCTCGGCATAGCGATAGCGCAGGATCAAATGGGGAAAATCGAGATTGAAGGGATGGGGCGGCACATAGGGACACTTCGTCATGAAGCAGAGGTCGCAGAGCGTGCAGGCCTCCACCACTTGCGCGAAGTCCTCGCTCTTTACGCCATCGAGCTCGCCGCTGGGCGAGGCATCGACGAGATCGAATAGCCGCGGAAAACTGTCGCAGAGATTGAAGCAGCGCCGGCAGCCATGACAGATATCGAAGACGCGCCGCATCTCCTCGTCCAGCTTCCCCGGATCGGTGAAATCCGGGTCGTTCCAGGCAAGGGAGTGACGGGTCGGCGCGTCGAGGCTGCCTTCGCTCATCTGGGTTTTCCGTGGTCGGTTGAAGCTCTCGGCGCGTCCTTCCCCGCGGACAGGCGAGGAAGGACGGCGAGAGATGATCAGGCTCGAAGAGCGGAGCCTTGCAAAGGCCTAGAGGGTGTCGAGGGCCTTCTGGAAGCGGCCGGCATGGGACTTCTCGGCCTTGGCCAGGGTCTCGAACCAGTCGGCGACTTCCTCGAAGCCTTCGTCGCGGGCCGTGCGGGCCATGCCCGGATACATATCCGTGTATTCATGGGTCTCGCCGGCGATCGCGGCTTTCAGATTGCTGCCTGTCGGGCCGATCGGCAGGCCCGTGGCCGGATCGCCCACCGATTCCAGGAACTCGAGATGGCCATGGGCATGGCCGGTCTCGCCTTCGGCGGTGGAACGGAACACAGCGGCGACGTCGTTGAAGCCCTCAACGTCGGCCTTTTGAGCGAAGTAGAGGTAGCGGCGGTTCGCCTGGCTTTCGCCGGCAAACGCGGCCTTCAGATTGCCCTCGGTCTTCGATCCTTTGAGCGATGCCATGATCAATTCTCCTTTGTCGTATGGCGCATTCGGGGGCGGGGAATTTGGGCCGCTCCGGGGCGGCTGTCAATAGTTTAGAATTGCTCTAAACTATATCGCGAAAGCCTATCGAGCCTGGGCCTGCTTGCCGCGCCCTGCGACCCGCAGAATGACATCGACCCGGCGCAGCCGGCTGCCATGGGGTGGCGCGGGAAGGCGGGCGACCTCGATGTGATCGCCGGGGATATCCATCAATTGTCCCTCATCTTCGAAGAAGAAATGATGATGGTCGGAGGTGTTGGTGTCGAAATAGCTGCGCCCGGCCTCCACCACCACCTCGCGCAGCAGGCCGAGCTCGGTGAACTGGTGCAGGCTGTTATAAACGGTGGCGAGCGAGACGCGGACCTTGGCCCCGGCTGCCTCCTCATGCAGCTGCTCCGCTGTCACATGCCGGTCGCCCTGTTCGAACAGGAGCTTGGCGAGTGCCAAACGCTGACGCGTGGGGCGTAGCCCGATGCGGCGCAAACGCTCGAGGGCCTGGGCATAGGTGCGGGGCCGGGCGGAATTTTCCATCGTCATACTCATAAAATTGTAACGTGACATTACGCTAGCTTAGAAAGCTTTCTGGAACAAGTCTAGAATATGTTGGGAACGGTTTTCGTGCCCGTCAGGCGTTGGCGGCGGCAAGCCGCCGGCTGCGGAAGCTGAGGAAACCATAGCCCAGCCGGCTCAGGAAAGCATGCAGGTGGCCATTGGTCTTCAGGCCAGCGGCCTTCAGTGCCATAGCCATCCCGCGCTCCACATGGCGCGGGCGGTAGAAGGCAAAGGCACGCCGGGCATAGGCCTTGGAGAAGCGCTTGCG
>CAZQLF010000525.1:0-2630 GCA_964594035.1 uncultured Rhodospirillaceae bacterium
GGCGACCGAAGGGGGGGGCGCCGTGCTCAATTTGGCTTTCCGCCGGCTGGGCCTAGATCGGGTCGTGAGCTTAACCGCCATCCAGAACACGCCATCGCGCCGGGTCATGGATCGCGTCGGCATGCGCCAGATCGGCGAATTCGACCATCCGGCACTTCCCGAAGGCCACGCCCTGTGCCGCCATGTGGCCTACGAGATCACGCCGTTCAAGAGTTAGCTCGGCCGTACTTCCAGGTGACAGGCGGCGATATGGCCGGATTCACCGCGCTCGATGAGCAGTGGCCGTTCAGTCCGGCAGCGCGCCATCACATAAGGACAACGCGGATGAAAGGGACAGCCCGCGGGGATTGCCAGCGGGCTCGGCAACTCGCCGCGCACTGCATCCACCACGGAACGGCGCGTGGGATCGAGCTCGGGTGCAGCCTTCAGCAATGCTGCGGTATAGGGGTGCGAAGGCCGGGTGAACAGGATTTCCGTCTCCGCCAGCTCGACGATGGCGCCCAGATACATGACCGCCACGCGGTGCGAGATATGCCGCACCAGCCGCAGATCATGGGCGATGAAAAGCACCGTCAGGTTCAACCGCGCGTGAAATTCGGGCAGCAGATTGAGGATCTGGGCCGGAACCGGGCAGTCGAGGGCCGAGGCCAGCTGGTCGGCGATCAGGCATTCCGGCTCAACGGCAAGGGCTCGGGCAATGCCGATGCGCTGGCGCTGGCCGCCGCTGAATTCGTGGGGATAGCGGTCGGCCGCCTCGGCCGGG
The DNA here is from genome assembly GCA_964594035.1 of uncultured Rhodospirillaceae bacterium. Lineage (GTDB taxonomy): Bacteria > Pseudomonadota > Alphaproteobacteria > Dongiales > Dongiaceae > DASXQK01. The sequence continues at coordinate 764 of CAZQLF010000525.1, forward strand.
AGGCGCACCAGTTCGAGCAGTTCGGCGATGCGCTGTCCGATGGCCTCGCCTCGACGCAGATTGTGAAAGGCGATCGCCTCGCTCAATGCCTGACGCACGGTCATGCGCGGGTTGAGGGAGCTGTAGGGGTCCTGAAACACCATCTGGACGCGGCGGTTATAGGAACGTCGCGCGGATCCCTCGAGGGCCAGCACATCCTTGCCGGCGAATTCGATACGGCCTGAATCCGCCTCATGCAGACGCACCAGGCAGCGCGCCAGCGTAGACTTGCCGCAGCCGGATTCACCCACAATGCCCAGCGTCTCGCCGCGCTTCACCGAAAGGCTGACGCCGTCGAGCGCGCGCACGATCTGCGGCGGCTGGCCCGTTACCCGGTCGACCAATCCGCGCGGACGCGGAAAGGTCATCACCAGATCACGGGCCTCGATCAATGGGGCTGTGGCCGTGTCCATGGCCTAGGCCTTTGCAACCTGGTCGTGATGAATGCAGGCCGAGCGATGATCGGCCGTCACCTCGACCAGGGGCGGCACCGCAGCATTGCAAGCTTCAGTCATGAAGCGGCAGCGCGGCGCAAAGGGACAACCCGGCGGCAGGTGGGCGAGCGAAGGCGGCTGGCCGGGAATCGAGGCCAGCGGCTGGCGCACCAGATCGGCGCGCGGAACGGAGTTCAGCAGGCCCAGCGTGTAGGCGTGGCGCGGTTCGCGGAAAAGACTGGCGACGGGCCCCGTCTCCACCACGCGGCCGGCATACATGACTGCAAGGCGATCGCAGGTCTGGGCGATGACGCCCAGATCATGGGTCACCAGAATCACGCTCATGTTCAGCTCTTTGCGCAGGCGCAGGATCAGCTTCAAAATCTGGTCCTGGATGGTGACGTCCAGCGCCGTGGTCGGTTCATCCGCCAGCAGCAGCTGCGGGTTCGAAGCGAGCGCGATGGCAATCATCGCGCGCTGGCGCATGCCGCCGGAGAATTGATGCGGATAATCCTCCAGCCGCGTCTTGCCGGCGGGAATGCCCACCTGGTCCATCAGCTCGATCGCACGCTTCTGCCGGCCGGCGCCATCGAGGCTGGTGTGTTCCTTCAGGTTCTCGCGGATCTGCATGCCCACGGTCAGCACCGGATTGAGGGCCGTCATCGGCTCCTGGAAGATCATGGCGATCTCGCCACCGCGCACGCGGCGCAGCCCGGGCTCGGCAATCGTCATCAGATCGCGCCCACGCCACATCACCTTGCCGCTGACCTCGCCCGGCGCATGCACCAGACGCAAGATGGAGCGCAGAGTGACACTCTTGCCCGAACCGGATTCGCCGGCAATGCCCAGCACCTCGCCCGCCCCGACCTCGAAATCCACCCCATCCACGGCGACGAGCTCGCCGCGCGCCATGCGAAACGAAACGCGCAGATTCTCGACGGCCAGCAGTGTTTCGCTTGTTGCGCCGTTCACGGCCGCTAGCCGCGCTTGCGGAACAGGTCGGCGATGCCGTCGCCGACCAGGCTGAAGCCCACGCCGGCGAGCACGATGGCGACACCCGGAAATCCGGATATCCACCAGGCGGTGCTCATGAAATTCTTGCCGTCGGCGATAATGACGCCCCATTCCGCCGTCGGCGGCTGGGCGCCGAGGCCGAGATAACCGAGACTCGATCCGAGCAGGATGGCCAGCGCCATGTCGGTCATCCAGTAGACGATGATGGGCGTAATCGCGTTGGGCAGCAGATGGCGGAAGATGATGCGCATCTCGTCATAGCCCAGCACCCGGGCAGCGGCGGCATAGTCGCTGTGCTTTTGCACCTGGACATCGGCACGCATCAGCTTGGCATAGAACACCCAGCCCAGGATGCTGACGGCGATGTACATGTTGATGAG
>CAZQLF010000526.1:0-2628 GCA_964594035.1 uncultured Rhodospirillaceae bacterium
AGCTCGGTGAGCCCTTGCAGGTGGACCTCCAGGAGCCGCTGCCGCTCGGGCAGAATCCACGCTTCAAAGTAACCGGGCAGAAGCTCCCCGCGATACAGCTCCGCCGCCTCGGTGAGCCGCTGCCCTCGCTCCCGGAGGTCCGTGGCCCGGGCTGCCTGCTGCAGGGCTGGTTCAAACCTCGCGACGTCCGTAACCCAGACTGCCGGGTTTCACTGCACTTTCACCCGGTCCGCCCGGACCACGGACCCCACACAGAATCGAAAACGGCAAGCCGGCATTTTTCGCAACGCGCGCCACCACATGCGATTCCATGTCCACGGCAAGCGCGCCCGTTGCGCTGCGAAGCAGCCGCTTCTGCTTCACCGAGGCGGCGGGCCAGTCGAGGCCGACGACGTCGCCGACGATGGCCTTCGGCAAAGCAACCTGCAGATTCTTCGACCAGACCTCATCGGTCTCCCATCGGGACTGACCCTCTCTCACCGCCGAGCCGATGATGCAGCGGCCGGGCTTCAACGCCGGATCGAGCCCACCGGCAATGCCGAAGCTGATGATGCCCGCCGCACCCGGCGCGGCCACTCGCAGCGCCTCGCCGAGGGCCGCGACATCGCCGCCGCCGATCACGGCCAGAACGCCCTCTCCTTCCGCAATGCGCGCTTCGCGCGCAAGCCCGACGGCAGCGATGATGCCTTGGGGTAGGCCTGAAGAGAGCGGGCTCACAGCCCGGGCAGGACGGCGACAGTGTTCCCGCTGGTTAAATTGCGATAGCGGGCGAGCGCCCAGAGCGGGAAGAACTTTGCATAGCCGTGATAGCGCAGATAGAAGACGCGCGGGAAACCGGTAGCGGTGAAACGCTCCTCCTGCCAGACGCCGTCATCGCCCTGATGGCCCAGCAGATAGTCGATGCCGCGCGCAACAGCAGGGTGCTTGACCTCGCCCGCCGCCATCAGGCCGAGCACGCCCCAAGCGGTTTGTGAGGCGGTACTGGGTGCGGCCTCATAGCCCTTGTAGTCGAGCTTGTAGCTGTCCCCGTCCTCGCCCCAGCCGCCATCAGCGTTCTGGATCTTCAAGAGCCAGTCGACAGCCTTGCGCATTGCAGGCGCCTGGTGATCGACACCGGCAGCATTCAGGCCCGCCAGGACCGACCAGGTGCCGTAGATGTAGTTCATGCCCCAGCGGCCATACCAGCTGCCGTCCTTCTCCTGCGTCTTCAGGAGATAGTCGACACCGGCATCGAGCGCCGGTTTCGCCGCCTTGTCGCCGAGTTGGGCCAACATGCCGAGGCAGCGGCCCGAGACATCCGCCGTCGGCGGATCGAGCAGCGCGCCGTGATCGGCAAACGGGATGTTGTTCAGATAGTAGTAAGTGTTGTCCGCATCGAAGGCGCCCCAGCCGCCATTCTTGCTCTGCACCCCGATGATCCATTCCTGCGCGCGGGCGATCGCTTCCTTGAAGTCCGCCTTGCCCGCAACATCGGGATGGGCGGCCGCGCGATCCATCGCCATCACCACCACGGCGGTATCGTCGACGTCCGGATAATGCGGGTTGGCATATTGGAAGGCCCAGCCGCCGGGCCGCAAGCCCGGCCGCTGATCGGCCCAATCGCCGACCACATCGAGAATCTGCAGCGGCTTCAACCATTCGAGGCCGGCGAGCGTGCGCTTCACCGCTTCGGGTGTGCCCACTTCGAGCAGCGCATGCGCGACGAGGCCCGTATCCCAGACCGGCGACAGGCAGGGCTGGCAATAGATCTCGTCTTCCTTCACCACGAGGAGCTTCTCGATGGAGGCGCGAGCGAGCTTCACATGGGGATCGCTGACGGGATAGCCCAGCACGTCGAACATCATCACCGAGTTCGCCATGGCCGGGAAAATCGCGCCCAACCCATCCTCGCCGTTCAGCCGCTCGATGGTGAAGGCAGCCGCCTTGTCGATGGCGCGCTTGCGCTGACCCTTGGGAAACCACGGGCACACCACCTGCAGGATCGCATCGATTACGCCGAAGATCGTTGTCCAGGGCTGCACCGCATGAGGACTCCTGGGCCAGCGGCGCACCTGATCCGCCGGCACGACGAACAGTTCCTTGATCTCGATGCCGCGTGGATTGCGTGCACGCGGCTTCAGCGTCATCAGCACGAGCAGCGGCACCAGCACCGTGCGCGCCCAATAGGAAACCTTCGAGAGATGGAAGGGAAACCAGCGAGGTAGATGCATGATTTCCACCGGCATCACCGGGACGCCGCGCCAGGGAATGACGCCGAACAGGGCGAGCAGGCAGCGGGTGAAGACATTGCTGGATGCTGCCCCGCCGCGAGCGAGGATCGCCTCGCGCGCGCGGCGCATGTGCGGCGCATCGACGGAATCGCCGATGGTCTTGAGGGCGAAATACGCCTTCACGCTGGCGCTGATATTGAAGGCGCCTTCATGGAACAGCGGCCAGCCGCCGTGCTCGCCCTGGATGCGGCGCAGATAGACGGCGATCTTGGCTTCGACTTCCGCCGGTGCCGGTTCACCAAGGAAATGCTTCAGCAGCACATATTCGGCCGGGATGGTGGCATCGGCTTCAAGCTCAAACACCCAATGGCCGTCGAGTTTCTGCATGGCGAACAGCGCCGATGTGGCGCGGCCGATC